>NZ_CAWUDO010000003.1:0-225050 GCF_963920935.1 Nostoc sp. CCY 9925
GTTTTTTCTTTCCCCCTTTCCCCTTCCCCTTTTCCCCTTAACCGACAAGTATTGCCCCCTACCCACTCTTTAAAATAAACCTCAGACCGTATTGTTCACACAGTTGAGCAATCCGGTCTTTTAATTTTGAGATAAGAATCTGCACAAATTGTTGAGCAGTAAGTTATACCAATTTAAACAAAGAATGCGACAAATAGACCATTTTGTAGAGACGCGATGAATTGCGTCTTCACCCAAGGATGTGTTGCAATCATTAATTGAATTAATATTACATCGCTATCTGATGACTTGGACAAAAGAAATCAAAAGCGATCGCTTTGCTGTTTGCACTTAGATACTTATATAGGACTAGTATTTGATTTCTGAAAAAATCTAAGTATGTGTAGGGTGTGTTACGGCTTCCGTAACGCACCACCCGAAGGTTTTGGTGCGTTAGCCTACGGCATAACACACCCTACGTATATTTCAAAAATCAAATATGATTCCTATAGCTGCATAAGTAGAAAAACCCAACGTTTAATTCTAATAGCAGCTTTATTTACCTTTTGAAACGGCATAAACTAACTCGGATACAGTTTGCGATCGCTGTTTTATCTCCAAAGTCTTACTATTTTATACGCTATACAACTACTATTTAATTGCCTGAAAAAATTCTGTACATTTTAGTCTTACATAACCCTATTGCCTATTGCCTTTTGCTTGTCTATCACCCACCATCCAGCTAAGTTCATAAATGAAATCGGACTCCTATAGGTAAACTATGTAATAATTTTTGATGTTACCAGGAGGAAACTTCTGGTTTTTTGTATTTGAACCGCAGAGGCGCAGAGAGCGCAGAGGCTAACAGATGACAGAAGTAACTCTTCCAGCTTTTATTGAGCAAATGTTGGAGGCTGGATTTTATCCCCATGAAGTAACAGAATCTATTCAACTCATTCAAACTCACATTTCTTATGTGCTGTTGACTGGGGATTACGCTTATAAGTTGAAAAAACCAGTTAATTTCGGGTTTTTGGACTTTTCGACTTTAGAGAAGCGGCAGCATTTTTGCCAGGAAGAGTTACGGTTAAATCAACGGGGAGCAGGTGAGCTATATTTAGAAGTTTTGCCCATTACTCTGGTAGGGAAGCAATATCAACTAGGGGGAACAGGAGAGGCGGTAGAATATGTGCTGAAAATGCGTCAGTTTCCCCAAGAGTCGCTATTAAGCACGCTTTTTGAACAGGGCAAGTTAAAAGAAACATACTTAGATGAGTTGGGACGGGTGGTGGCTCAATACCATGCCCAAGCTCAGACGAATGATTATATTCGCAGTTTTGGTGAAGTGCCAAATGTCCGGGCTGCGTTTGATGAAAATTATCAGCAAACTGAAAAATATATCGGAGGCCCCCAGACTCAGACCCAGTTTACAGAAACAAAGGAATATACAGATCGGTTTTTTGCCGAACGTCCAGAATTATTTGCTAGCAGAATCCACAGCGACTATATTCGTGAATGTCACGGGGATTTACACCTGAAAAATATTGCTCTGTGGCACGATAAAATCTTGCTGTTTGATTGCATCGAGTTTAATGAGCCGTTTCGCTTTGTGGATGTAATGTATGATGTGGCATTCACAGTGATGGATTTGGAAGCGCGAGGGCGCAAAGACTTGGGTAATGCGTTTTTGAATGCTTATATTGAACAAACTGGAGACTGGGAAGGTTTACAGGTGTTGCCCTTGTATTTAAGCCGTCAAGCTTATGTTCGAGCAAAGGTAACTTCATTTTTGCTAGACGATCCGAGTGTACCCGCAACGGTAAAACAAGAAGCGACAAAAACCGCCGCTGACTATTATAAACAAGCTTGGGAGTATACTAAACCAAAACAGGGACAAATAATTTTGATGTCGGGGTTGTCTGGTTCTGGTAAAAGCACAACAGCGAGACTTTTAGCCCGGAAACTAGGAGCAATTCACCTTCGCTCTGATGCGGTGCGAAAGCATTTAGGAGGAATTCCTTTATGGGAAAAAGGCGGCGATGATTTGTATACACCCGAAATGACCGAGAAAACTTACAGCCGATTATTGTCATTGGGAATTATACTGGCTAATCAAGGTTTCTCTGTAATTTTAGATGCTAAGTATGATAAGCAACAGCCACGGCAAGAAGCGATCGCCCAAGCTACAAAACACCAACTTTCTCTCCAGATTATCCAATGCACAGCACCGCTAGAAGTATTACAAGAGCGGTTGAATAAACGCACTGGTGACATCGCTGATGCCACTGCCGATTTATTAGACTCACAATTCAAACAAGCCGAACCCTTCACTGAAGAAGAAAAAACATACGTAAAGGTTTTGGATACAACTCAACCTCAAGAGGCACAATTAAAACTAGTAATTCCGCAATAGCTTTTTTGACTACACAATCATAAGGATACAAGCCCCAAATTTATGGAAAAGAAAAAAAGTAAAACAACATTAATTCAAGCCCCCGAATTTATCCATAGCGTAAAAAATGTTTGAATTTTGCGGAAAGTCTGAGCGGAGGTTTCCGACCATCAGAACTTTCCAAGAGAGAATTTTGAATTTTGAATTCGGAGCGAAGCAACGTAACTTTATGGCAGACAAAAAGAACGACTTTTTCACTATTTCTCCCAGCTTCTTTTCTCAACTATTATTTGGGGCATTTTTAACATTTATATTAATCATGACCGGCTCGGCAGTACCCCTGAGCATCTTCTTAGGAATTTTGGGGGGTTTCATCTTAAGCTGGATTACAAATGCAACCAATAATAGTTCTCAGGCTCCAACTGTAGCCTCCTCTGATGGTGTTGATACAGGGCTGAAATATTGGTTATTTTTTATGCTTGGCTTTGTATCTTTGGGGTATCCTGCACCCATGAGTATCTTCCTGGGTGCAATAGCAGCTTTGGGTGGAGGTTGGATTACTGCTTGGTGGGGAAGTAAGGAAGAAGCTAAAACTCAACTGCAAGTTGAAGAATCACAAGAAACTGAAATTGAACAACCCAACGAGAGGATCAACAAACGCCAAACAAGAAGACCCACTCGCCGTTCCCGTCGTAATACTGGAAGTGTTAATTTCAGGTTTTGGCAAAGGTAGTAATTGGGTATTGGCAAGAAGCAGGGGGCATTGGGGAAACATTGAGTGTGGGAGGGGTGGGAGGAGAGGGAGGTGTGGGAGGATGGGGAAGCATTAATTCTTTTTCCCCCCACACTCCCCACACTCCCCACACTCCCCAATATGTTTTTATATCTCTCGAAATTACTGCCACTATTTTTTTATCCACTAGGGCTAGCCTGTGTAAGTTTGATAGTAGCATTAGTCACATTGTGGAAAAGACCGCGCATCGCAGCGATCGCCATTACTCTAGCACTAACCTTACTCCTCTTTTGCAGCAATGCTTGGATTGCAAAATCGCTAGTGCGATCGCTAGAATGGCAAAATCTCACCCCTGGCCAAATACCGAATGCAGAAGCGATTGTGGTTTTGGGTGGGGCTACCAAATCAGCTTTTCCTCCAAGACCTACTGTTGACTTGAGTGAATCGGGCGATCGCGTAATTTACGCCGCCCAACTCTATCGCCAAAAAAAAGCGCCTGTAATCATCCTCAGTGGCGGGCGGATCGATTGGCGTGGTAGCGGTTCACCAGAATCGGCAGATATGGCAACAATCCTCACATCTATTGGTATTCCATCTCAGGCAATTATCGAGGAACCTGAGTCTTTAAATACTTATCAAAATGCCGTAAATGTCCGAAAAATTATGGAAGCACGGGGCATAAAAAAAGTATTATTAGTAACTTCTGCAATGCATATGCCGCGATCGCTCAAGATTTTTCAACGTCAAGGTATTAACGTTATTCCTGCACCGACCGATTTTCTCGTCAGCGAAGGTGAATTGCAAGAACTCGGCAGCACTCCCAAAGCCGCTATACTAAATTTATTACCTGATACTGACAACCTGCACCAATTTACCACAGCTTTAAAAGAGTACATTGGTTCTTTCATCTATTGGTTACGCGGTTGGCTTTAATTAACATTATGTCTAAAAATTTACCTTATATTATTCCATCGCCTCAACCCCAAATTGAGGAAGGGTTTGCCGCTTACCAAACAACCCATCAGTTTTATCATGAAGTTCAGACGCGGGCGGAGTTTCGGCGTCATTGTGAATGGTATTACTCTACAGCAGAACGCAACCGCCAAGACTTACAAAAAATGCGCGGCGAACTGAATATTTTCCAGTGGTTTCGCCGCCGATGAATTAAATGACTTCTAACTCATTTTCACGTAAATGGGCTTTAAATTTTTTACTAAACTGGACTAAAATCGGCAGATTAGCGCTTACAGGTCTACCTTGCCATTCAGTGGCAATAGCTACGACTTCGCCTTCTGTGCCTTTGATGTCAAAAGCCTGATTTCGATGTTCGGGATGATGATAGATTACCACCGAATCTTTAACGCGCACGCGATCGCCAACTTTCATAACAACATTTACACCTAGCATTTGCTTTTCCACAAGTATCTGCTACAAAATATATGATTAAACCGCCTCGAATTCGATTTAATCAGCTATTTCTTGACACTTCACAGGGGTGCGACGGCGCATTGAACCCTCCGCGTCCAGGCACGTTTTAGCCATCCGTGCGTACTTTTGTAATTTTTTGCCGCGTTAATGTATATCGCCCTCACCCTCCGCTTTTACCCCAAAACCGGGGAAAGGAAAAAAAATCAAGCGATATCAGATGTCCTTATTACTTTGGCAACAGATATAACCCTTTTATCTTCACTCTAGGATGTTCCCCAGGTCAACTGTCTCACCAATTTTCACTCAGAAGATTAAGTAGACGAGCATGGAGAGTGGTGTTAGCGGATAGCTATGGTTTAGCCCGTGCTAAGTTAAGAAGTAGGAATTAAAAGTTAAGAATTATTCTCCTGGTCCTCTTGTCTTCCCTTGCGAGAAGGAGAAAACAGTCGTTTTAGACATTATTTGGCTCGACTACATCGTAAATCTTTTTGTTACTCTAAGTCAGCACAAATGCGGAAATTCTCCATTCGGCTAGTTATACATGATCTCAAGTATGGTCCAGTGCCGCTTCAGATGTATCGCACTCGTCTGATTGGAGCGATCGCCTAATTCATATTTTCATTCAGCAACGCCCAATTTCTGGTGCTGCTACGTCAGCTAAGTGGTTAACATATTATTTGTAGTTAATTTATATATATTAATAGTCTTCAAATACTGAGGATATTACATCTTCTCACGATCGCCATCTTTTTCTCAGCCACCAAACACCAAAACCAACAATTATTCCAACCATCAGACTGGCGCTCAAAGGGTAGTCGCAAAAATAAGGAATTTTAGGAAAGATATCTTTCATAGCCGAATCTTTCCCATGCAGAGACAACATCAACCCCTCCCCGTCAACCTACGGTGTACACACAAGTCTGATTCAGTTTTATCCTAATACACTTGGGATTAGCGAGAAAGCCCTCATGTAGAGACGCGATTTATCGCGTCTGATAGACCAACACGTTCACAAGACGCGATAAATCGCCGTCTCTACAGAGAATCTACTCGTCCATTATTCCTTGACAGACTACTCTTTCCGACTTGTGTGTACACCATAGCCCTGTGAACGGGGAGGGGAGCGTTTGCCTCAGCAAATGCGGGGTGGGGTTTCCGTTGCATGCATCACCAACCAAAATTACTGATTTAGCTGTGTCTGCGGTGCGATCGCCATTGAATTTTGTAGCAACGCCGCGTCGCAAAGGCGCAAAGAAGAAGGTTCAAAGAAAGACTTTTGCAAGAGGTCTAGTCAATACATTTGAGTTAAGTATTTCTTCCTTCTCTTTCTTTACTCATATCTTGCAGGAAGCCGCTCCGCGTCTACGTTAAAAAATCGAATTTGGTAAAAATTTAACCTTTAACTGAACCGTATTGGGTTATAAATAAGGAAAACAATTGTTTAGAAGATAATACAAAGTACTTTGTTATTGCTTTACCTCCCTAGACTAGTAAAGGCTATATGAGCAACTTAAAAAAATGGAAAATTTTGAAATCCAAAATGGTCTTAGATCATTACTGGTGTCAGGTAAGGCAAGATGAAATAGAATTGCCCAATGGAAAAATTATTGATGATTATTTTGTCAGTATTAAGCCTGACGTTGCAATGGTTTTACCTATCACCAGTAGTAGAGAGATAATTTTTGTCCGGCAATATAGACATGCCGTAGGTGAATTTTTTTTAGAACTGCCCGCAGGGAGTTTTGATCCTACAAAAGAAAGTGCTGAACTAGCAGCAATGAGAGAATTTACAGAAGAAACTGGTTATATTTCCCAAGAGTTTAAAAAAATAGGAAATTTATACGATAAACCAAGTAAAGATACCAATCAAATACATTTATTTTTAGCCGAAAATGCCATTAAGGTTAGAGAGCAAAAACTTGATATCACAGAAGAAATTGAGATTGTATTAATTCCCGTAGAATCAGTTTTAGAGAAAATTATTCAAGGAGAAATTTCTGTAGCAGGTACTGTAGCTGCTCTCTTCTTAGGCTTAAAGTTTATCAGTTATTAATAGTCAGTGAAAATCAAGTCCAAAATTATCGCCATAAGAGTTCCTGCAATCCTAAGTTTGGATGTTGGTTGAAAAAACTGAGAAATGACATTGCAATACCACTTAATATTTTAATTTTTACCTTGCCCATTGTTGCAAAATATAAGCATAAAAAGCATCTTTATCTACTTTATCCATCGCATAAATCTTCCGCCCACCAAACACAACTTTAGTTCGCCCCTGACTCAGACCAGTGGTGATAATTTCTGTTTCCCATTCGCGTAATTGGTAAAACTCTGGATGTCCCAAATAAGCCGTTGCTAAAACATCCCAAAAATAATAATCTTGGGGGATAACTAGTGCATAACATTGTCCGGCTAAATCGGAGATGGGATACTGCCGTTGTCGCCCCATTTTTTGCACTAATTTTGATGTGACTGGGACATTGTTTGTCAAATCCAAAGGACACATAATAATTTCAACTTGGGTTTCCCATACTTGTGCTGCTGAAATTGGGTCCCAATACACATTCCATTCAGCAGAACCATCTTGTCCTGGTTCCAAGCTTTTTTCTACATTGCCAGGAACATTCAAAGCACCCCCCATCCAAACAATTTTGTGAATCTTGGCTTTAATGTCTGGTGCTTTCTCCAAAGCGACTGCAACCGTCGTCAACGGCCCAGTTACCATCAAGGTTACGGGGTCTGATGCTTCACGTAACACCTGAATCATAAAATCTTGACCTGTTTCGGCAACTAAAGGCGTAGTAATGGTTTCGCTTTGGTTGAGAATGGGCAGATGGTCAACAATAAACGAATCGCGGCGATAGAGACTGGGAAAGGGATTGATACCACGCACAGTACTTTCTGCAACCGGAATATGAGAAAATCCCATCAAATCGAGAATTTTACGTGTGGCGCTAACGGCTGGTTGAACATAACAATCCGCTGGAGTGACAACAACACCGAGAAGTTCGATATCGTCCATTGTCAACAGCAGCATAGTTGCTAAATAATCATCTACACCGCCATCATGATCCATTAATACAAGTTGTTTAGACATATTTAAGGAGAAAAAAATGGATGAATTTATGCAGGCTGCAATTCAAGAGGCAAAACAAGGCAGACAAGAAGGTGGAATTCCTATCGGTTCTATTCTCGTCAAGGATGGCAAAATTCTCGGCAGAGGACACAATAAACGCGTACAAGATGCCGATCCTGTTACCCATGCCGAAATTGATTGTCTCCGCAATGCTGGGAGAGTTGGTACTTATAGAGGTACAACACTTTATTCAACCTTAATGCCGTGCTATTTATGCGCTGGGGCAGTTGTACAATTTGGCATTAAAAAAGTCATTGCCGGAGAATCCAGAACTTTTCCTGGTGCTAAAGATTTTATGATATCTCACGGTGTAGAAGTAATCGATCTCAATCTTGAAGAATGTCAACAAATAATGAGTGAATTTATTGAAACTAACCCCGAACTTTGGAATGAAGATATAGGTAAGTGAAGTTCAAAAAGTGAATACAGCAGAATTCAGAGGTCATAATTGGTGAATTCAGTTAAAGCAACAGACGCGATTTCTCGCGTCTTTAATCATTCATTGGGTAAATAGAGAAGAAACCACCACAACTCTAGCCCGATTAAAGCTAAACCAGCGATCGCCACACCAACTTTCAAGCCCAAAGGTTGCTCTATGTGTTGAAATTGCCTACTTTGCTCTGAGTGGACTGGCATTTGGGCTAAGACTATGGTTGATGTTCCAGTCAGAAAAATTAAACCAGCTAAATTTCCCAAAAGCATTTTTTTGCTGAACATTTATTAATACCAAGAAAGTGACTGGGGATTGGGGATTGGGTAATCATTTGAAGAATTATGTCCGGATTTGGGATCATTCCCAATCCAAAATCTAAAATCAGATGGCTTTTGGTTGAAAGTTACGCAATCTTAAGGCATTGCTCACAACAGAAACCGAAGAAAGAGCCATCGCACCTCCGGCGATAATGGGATTAAGTAACCAACCAAAAATCGGGAAGAGAATTCCAGCTGCAATGGGAATGCCGATAACGTTATAAATAAAAGCAAAGAAGAGATTTTGCCTGATATTGTTGATAGTGGCGCGGCTGAGTTGAATAGCTGTGACAATTCCTTGTAAATCTCCAGAAATTAGGGTGATATCGCTAGCAGCGATCGCCACATCAGTACCCGTCCCAATCGCAATTCCCACATCAGCCTGTGCTAAGGCTGGGGCATCATTTATACCATCACCTACCATTGCTACAATTTTAGATTTTAGATTTTGGATTTTGGATTTTGAAGCGGGAAATTTATCTATCTCTCCTTGCAAAGATTGAATAATCGCCGCCTTTTGATCTGGACGGACTTCGGCAAATACTCGTTTGATGCCAACTTGGAGAGCGATCGCTTCTGCTGTTTTCTGATTATCCCCGGTAAGCATTACTACTTCTAAACCCAATTTCTGTAGTGTTTTCACTACTGCTGTGGATGAAGGTTTCAGGGCATCAGCAATACCCATTACTGCTTGGATTTCGCCATCTACGGCAATCAAAATAACTGTTTTACCAGCCGCTTCCCATGCATCTTTATACTGCTGGAGAGTCGTGGTATTAATTGCGAGTTCTGTTAGCCAGCGTTGGGTACCAATTTGCACCAAGCGATCGCTAACAACTGCTTGCACGCCACTACCTGCAATTGCTTGAAAGTTCTTGGCCTCCGTTAAACTCACCTCTTGAGACTCGGCATATCTGACAACCGCTGAGGCTAAGGGATGTTCAGAATTTCGTTCTACCGTTGCTGCTAACTGTAAAAGCTGGAGTTCGTTACCGTTAGCTGTGCCGTTGACAGTGACAAAATCTGTAACTGTAGGTTTACCCACAGTTAAAGTACCAGTTTTATCTAAAACGATGGTTTGGATTTTGTGTGCTAGTTCTAAGCTGTCTGCACCTTTAATCAAAATGCCATTTTCTGCACCTTTGCCGGTTCCCACCATTACAGAAGTTGGAGTAGCTAAACCCAAAGCACAAGGACAAGCGATAATCAATACACCTACCGTTGTCATGGTTGCTAAAGTGAGGTTGCCTGTGAAGTTAAACCAAATAATAAAAGTGGCGATCGCAATGGCAATCACAGCTGGTACAAACCATCCCGTCACTCGATCTGCCAATCGCTGAATAGGTGCTTTAGAACCTTGTGCTTGTTGTACTAGTTTGACGATTTGAGCCAAAAACGTATCTTTTCCGACTCGTGTCGCTCGAAACTGAAATGCACCTGCACCGTTTATTGTTGCCCCAATCACCTCATCTGGTGGCTGCTTTTTGACTGGCAAACTTTCGCCAGTCACCATCGCTTCATCTACTGTGGAAACACCTGCAATCACTTCGCCATCTACCGGAATCTTTTCACCAGGACGTACCAAAATCACATCGTTGATTTTGACTTCGGCGATGGGTACATCAATTTCAACACCATCACGAATAACTCTGGCATCCCTGGCTTGGAGTCCCATGAGTTTGCGGATAGCTTCAGAAGTTTGTCCCTTGGCGCGGTTTTCTAATAATCGTCCCAGCAAAATTAAGGTAATGACAATGGCAGCAACTTCATAATAAACATGAGGAATTAAGCCTTGAGCAATGAAAAAGCCAGGGAAAACGGTAATAAATAAAGAATATAGATAGGCTGCACTTGTACCCAAAGCAATCAGCGTGTCCATCGTCGCCGTATGACGCTTAAAAGCTTTCCAGCCATTGCGGTAAAAAGATCCACCACACCAAAAGATAACCGGTGTTGTCAGCACTAGCTGTACCCAAGGATTGTGAAGGAAACTGGGAATCAAGGGCAAGTTTAACCCAGTCATCATGGGTAGCGATCCCAAAAAGAGGAAACTGCTGATTACACCTCCTACTATTACTTTGAGGAAGAGTTCGCGTTGTTTTGCTTGCCTACTTGCTGTTTCCGCATCATCTTCTTGAGAGAGCATTTCTTCGGAGAGTGAGTAGGAAGAGTAGCCCGCAGCCTCGATCGCAGCTTGGATTTTTTCTAAATTGGTGAGAGAGCGATCATAATTGATGGCAGCTTGCTCAGCTCCAAAGTTAACGTTGCAGTCAATCACCCCGCGAACCGAGCGAATCGCCTTTTCGACGTTGTTGGCACAAGCGGCGCAGCTCATACCTCGAAGTTTCAGTGTGAGAGTATCCATACTGGGGATTAGGGATTGGGGACTGAGGATTAGGGACTGGGGATTGAGGATTGGGCATCGGAGGAGATAGGGAGCAGAGGGGAAAAACTTACTGCAACTTCTCCTTTGCCCCTCTCTGTGCCCCCATCTCCTCTAAGCGACTGGATAGCCAGCAGCAGCTAACGCTTCTTTAATCGCTGTTTCTGATGCTTGAGTTTCTACGCTGACAAGCTTGGTTGTTGGATCGGCCTGAACGCTAGCATTGGCATCGACAGCCTGAAGTGCTTTAGTGATGGTACTTGCACAAGCAGAACAAGCCATGTTGGGAACTGTGAGTTGGAAAGTCATAGATTTACGGGATAAAATGAACAACCTCGCCACGCCAAGCTGGATGACTGGGACGTATGCCTTACACCTCAGAAATTTCTGATTTCTGGCTGAAGAATCGCCTTGAATTTATCCTAAACTCTCCATCTGGGTGGAGAGTCTAGAGATTTTTAAAAGTTTCAAAAATACAATGCACTACAAAAACTTGTCACTGGATCAAAGTGTGTGCTATCAAGGTCATATAACTACATTAGTAAGAATTATCCTGTTGTTTTCCCCACAATTCTGGGAAAATAACCACTTCACAACCACCAAACGCGGCTGCTGAACCCAAGTCTCCCTATCTCTTCATAACAAAGGGTCTTTTTTAAGACTCGATTTTGGAGTTTTCATGCAGCCAAAAAATTTAAAACGTCTTATTTGTCTCTGCAATCTCTGTGCCTCTGTGGTTTATAAGTTATTTATTCCACCGCTGAGGCGCAAAGGGCACAGAGATAAGAGGTTAAAAAGAAACTTATTTTTGAGAGTTTTTATCAGCTTTGAAAGGGCTATTCTTAAGTTTTA
Organism: Nostoc sp. CCY 9925; assembly: GCF_963920935.1. Taxonomy (NCBI): domain Bacteria; kingdom Bacillati; phylum Cyanobacteriota; class Cyanophyceae; order Nostocales; family Nostocaceae; genus Nostoc; species Nostoc sp. CCY 9925. Next base: position 11,651 of record NZ_CAWUDO010000003.1, read on the forward strand.
AAGTTTCTTGGGAAAGGGTAGTAATTATTTCTGGTAGTGTGCGATCGCGATCATTCTCTTCCGGCGTTTCCCTACCCAAGGAGGTGTCTTTTACTAACCGATAAACATCGGCTGCACCTTGAAAAATCCGCTCTGTCAAATCTAAGGCTTGAAATGTGTCTGCAATCTCTTCCATTTCTCCCACCCAACGATGTGCTTTTGGTGTCATGGATGGTAGGAAACGGCTAAGTATTTTTGCTAGTTCTGGTTGGCTGTTGGACACTTCGTCCCACAGTTCTTGGTCTAAACCTAAACGATGGGCTGCAATCAGCAATTCTGTACCGATCGCTGTTAATCCTTTTGTCAGTGCTGCATAGCACATTTTTAACCCAGAAGCTTGACCGATTTCATCGCCAATTACCCGCACATCTAAGCCATAATCTCGCAATTGTTTGAGTTCAATGGCCTGTTTTCCAGATGCATAGATGCGGGTGCGATTGGGAACTCGTGGAGGCGGGCCGATAATTGATGCATCGACAAATTGCCCGCCGTTTGATTCAATTATTTGGGCAATATTTCTCACCTTTTCGGGTGCGATCGCGTTGGCATCAACATATAAAATACTTTTACCAACGCTGGCTATTGCTTGGGCTACTTCTTGGGCTGCTTCTGTGGCGGCAGCAGGAACTAGTACTGACAGCACCACATCGGATTCAATAACCAATTGTTTGAGGGAACCGACATCTTGAATGTTGGCTGCGGCGGCTAATTGTCGAGTGCGATCGCTCCGGTCATCCAAAGCCGCAATCGTCTTCAATCCATGTTGATTGAGTACAGCGGCGATCGCCTGTCCCATGTCCCCCGGACTTAAAATACCAACAGTTTGAATTTGCATGGCAAACTTGATTCCAAATTGCTATTCAAAGAGTACTGGTGTGCTTCGTTTATCTCTGCACCCAGTACTCCATGTTAGGCAAGGGTTTGGAGATTGAGTTATGAGACAAAGTACGATAAATCGATTGATTTACTGTATTTTATCTAAATAGCAACTTATCACAAATTGTTTTCAGGAAGCAAGCTATTGAATGACTCAAAAAACAGAAGTATTGCAGTGAAGGCGATAATCAGGCTAGCTGAAGAAAACGATGCATCACAAATGCTCTTAATTTATGCACCGATGCTCAAGCGTCGTGACTTTCCTATCTAAAAATCGCTAATTCTTATTCAATGCCAAAATATGTCAGAAATTGCTGATTTGTCTGCATCTCAACTCATATCACTATATCGCGATCGCCAATTATCACCAGTCGAAGCAACCAAAGCCGCCCTAGAACGGATCGATACTTACAATAGCTCAGTTAATGCTTTTGCGATCGTCGATGAAAAGACGGCTCTTGTGGAAGCCCAGGCTTCTGAAGTACGCTGGCTCAATGGTAATCCCCTTGGCTTGGTGGATGGAATACCCTTTACTGCCAAAGATTTATTGTTAACCAAGGGTTTACCGACACGCCGCGGAAGTAAAGCGATTATTGCCAATCAACCTTGGGAAGAAGATGCGCCTGCGGTGGCTCGTTTGCGCGAACAGGGAGCAGTACTACTCGGAAAAACTACAACTTCAGAATTTGGCTGGAAGGGTGTCACCGATAGCCCCCTCACAGGTATTACCCGCAATCCTTGGAATACAGAACTAACTCCCGGAGGTAGTAGCGGCGGGGCGGCTGTGGCTGCTGCATTAGGAATGGGTACACTTCATCTCGGTACAGATGGCGGTGGCTCATCAAGAACACCGGCAGCGTTAACGGGGGTGTTTGGTTTCAAACCGACTTTTGGGCGCGTGGCTGGTTATCCATCAGCCCATACTGGAACTTTGTTTCATATTGGCGTTCTGGTTCGCACTGTTACCGATGCAGCAGTGACGTTAAATGTTATTGCCCATCCCGATGTTCGTGATTGGTATGCTTTACCAGATGAGCAACAAGACTATACTTTGAATTTAAATCGGGGTGTTGCTGGATTGCGGATTGCTTACAGTCCGAACTTGGGATACGCCGATGTCGATTCCGAAGTAGCGGCCTTAGTCAAAGCCGCAGTTGATGTTTTTGCCAAACTCGGTGCTGTTGTCGAGCAAGTCGATCCTGGTTTTGGCAATCCCCGGAGTATTTTTCAAACCTTTTGGCAAGTCGGTGCAGCCAAGCTACTGCGCGGCTTTAGTCCAGAACAACGAGCTGTAATTGAAGAAGGATTACAGGCTAGTGCTAGAGAAGGCGATCGCCTTACTCTACCAGAATATCTCAGCGCTCAGGATGCTCGTGAAGCTTTAGGAAGACATCTGCAACGCTTTCATGAAAACTACGATTTGCTAATTACTCCCACCTTACCCGTAGTTGCTTTTCCCGTCGGGCAAAACAGACCCCAGTCATATATTGACAATCCCCAGCGAGATTGGTCGCCTTTTTCTTATGTTTTTAATTTGACACAACAACCAGCTGCTTCTGTGCCTTGTGGCTTCACCAAAAACGGTCTACCTGTAGGTATACAAATTGTCGCTGCTAAATACAGAGATTTACTAGTATTGCAAGCAGCAAAAGCTTATGAAAATGTATCTCCTTTTGTAATGCCTGTAGCCTTTTTTAAGGCGAGTAAAAAACTTTCGCAGTCATCATAGTTGGGAAAAACATCAGTCGCCCCTTCATTGAATAATGCTTGAGCTTGACGATCTGAAGCAATACCGATGAATGAATATCCTGATTTTTGAGCCGAGCGAATATCCCAAACACCATCCCCAATGTAAATCACTTCCGAGAAAAGATGATTGTAATACGTTTCGGCTCTAGAATGAGCGATCGCCATTATTCCCTCCCGCGAATCCTCATCATCCGAAAAAGCGCAAGGAATATTATCAATGGGAAGATCGGCAGATTTTAACTTGAATATTGCTGATGCTGCCCAACCTCCTCCAGCATAGGCTACTTGATAGTCACCAGATGCAAGTAGCTTTTTCAATATATTAGATGAACCTGGTATGGCTTTTACTCCACCATGTGCTTTTGCACCATCAACGAGTAATTCTAAAAAACGCTGTTGAAATGCCTCAATTTCTCTAAATGAAGGAATGCGATCGAGTTTACTTTGAAAGATTTCTTTTAAAATACAAGCATCTGTTACATGAGTGTATGATGTCCAATCACTTGAGACTTCTGAAAAACCAAATACTTCATACAATGCTTGTAAATATGATTCATTATCCAGGTTATTAGACTCAGTAAGAGTGCCATCAATATCAAACATTACTAATTTCATTATATTTACTATAATTTAGACACTCGTTCTGATATTCTTGCTGCAACATAGACAGAATAATTAAGGAATCATACTTGCCATCGACTTTTAAACATTCACGCAGCGTTCCTTCTACTACAAAACCTGATTTTTTATAGACAGCCTGAGCAATTTCATTTTCTACTTTGACATCCAGCCATAATCTATGAGCATTATAAGTCTCGAAGGCTAATTTTTTAACTATTTCAATTGTTGCTTTACCATAACCTTTTCCTTTTTCAGTAATCACAATTCGACGAAATTCAATGGTTTGATTGGAATCAAGTAACCCTGCAAGGATAACGTAACCTACTCTTGTTTCTTTTTTCACAATTAGATGAGCAATATCAGGGTTTAGCATAGCTTGTAAATGTTGTTCGCGCGACCAAGGAATTATATACTGGCGATTTTCATCATTAGTTTCAGCACCCACAATATAATCAAGGTCAGCTTCCTCAGTTTTGCATAGGTATAAGTTTGACTTATTTACTTCCATACATCTGTAATCTTTCTAGCATCGCTGTATCAGGGACTTCCAAGGAAAAAAATATTCCATCGTAGGGACGCACAGCTGTGCGCCCCTACAAATGTACAAATAATTTGCGATAATTTATTTTCTGGAAGTGCCTCATACCAATTCACTCAAATTTTGAAACAGATCCAAATCCAGAAACCCTTTTAAAATATGGATTTCTTAATTTTGAATTTTGAATTGGTATTCAGATGGTGGCTACACAGGTTATAAAGCTGCTCAAGATGTAACCAAAAAATCTCCCGCTAAAATGTGCAGCGTTATAGCGGGAGATTGTCAATATTTAGGACTCAAAATTTAGCATTTTGTGGCACTGAATTATTCAGGAAAGAACACGAATGTCCGCAACTCGATACTCTCCCGTGGAGGTGCATTCGGTGGGCTGGTGGGGTCTTCAAATCCCGTATGGAGTGCAAAGCGGGCGCGTCCGTCTTCTGCGGAGTCGAAACACTTGATTAATATTGCTTCATTCCTTTGCATTTGCGGGAAGTAGTACCACTTATGTTTTGGATTATAAGTGACGGCGTAGGTTTCACCAATGCGATCGCGGTATATTAGGTCATTAACTACCAAGTCTGTTGGTGCGACAGTTTGGGCATCACATAGTGTTAATGGTGATTCTTGAATTGTGTCACCAATTCCTCGCCAAACATTGATAATTGCAAACCGTTGTTGTAGTAAGCTATCAATGTTATTTATACCCTGCGCTGCCAACTCTCTGCGTAGGCGTCTATGCCCGCCGGAAGTACTGAAGTCATTGTGTACGCGCTTCACAGGTTCCCTAATGCCACTGTTGATGTCCTGCTTCATCAATGCGGCATTACGCAAGGTGCAATCGAATATCACTACCTCGGTTGCACCAATTACTTCTTTTAATAACTGTTTAGCTTCTGCATAGTAAACTTGGCGTACTTCCTCTTCATCGTAAAAGTTACGGACGCTGGTATTATGCTCAGTAAATGCGAAACCTTCTCGATCTAGCGAGATATTCTCTGAGATCGAACGAGCATTGTAGATTGGTACTTTGTATGACTGATAGCTGCCATTGGAACGAAGAACACCTGATGGTGGTTCGTAAGCGTAGCTAAAAAGCTTATCTGTAGTTGGCAGCAGGTAACTGAGGTTAGCCTCTACAGATGGCAAATCCTCAACAATCGGTCTGTCTAAAACTTGGCTATTTAAGCTCATAAGTCATACCATTTGTAATTTTGTGATTAGATGGGAAGTAACAACTAGTGACTGGGTATTGGCGACTGGGGAACGGCTAATTGATTTGCGTTCACTAGCTTCGCCCTTTTATCAAGAAAGGCAGAGGGCAGAGGGCAGAAGGGATAAATCCCTTCTCTGATTACCCGAATCGTAAGATTGCGACAGTCGGGAGCAAAGGTTTAAGACCTCCACCAAATTTTCAATTTGGTGGCTCTCGTTCAGGTGGGGTTTGAATCCCCATCTGTTGCGTAGCTTCCCGCTTTCTTACGAAGCCTCCTGCCTTCTGCCTTCTTCAATTGCGACATTTATTTCTATCAACCACCAAACAACAGACATGATTCACAGAGGTCATCTCTGCATAACCATTAGGAGGATATGAATAATTTAGCTCTACGGTACTGGATCTATTGTAAAGTACTGTTTATTTATCGACTTTATGGTGTTTATTTCTGGAGTATTACATAGCCATAGATAAAATTCAAGTTCTTCGACAATAAAATATATGATTATTTAAATTTATGTAAAGCTAATAATTAGCTAAGCTAAGTATATTTTCGTTATTGCACCCACCATTCATAGGGGGTAAAAGGAACTGGGCGTGAAAAAGAGGCACAGGTGTAGAGGCAAAAGACTTACTACAACTTCGCTTCTGCTGTCTCATCTGTTTTGATAAATAATCTAAGCGATCACTCTTTACCTTCGACAAGATAATGAGTGTAAGGATAACAATGCGATCGCAGCATCTTACAGTAAATCAAAAAGCCCCTGGTAAAGTCAACACCAGGGGTATCCATCTTTATTCCCTGATATTAGGATGACATCTGCTGGGCTACGATATATAGGTAGTCATGCAATAATTTCATAATATCTATGATATTTTTGCAATCAACCTTGCGATCGTGGCAATAACTCACAAAAAAGGCTTAGCACCGAGCTAAGCCTCAATATATTTAGTGCTTAAAAAGACATCACAAAATAATTTAAACCGAGTTTATAGACAGTTCATCTTCCCTTAGGCTGTGTCAAAATATTCTATAAACTGCTAATGAATTACTTAATAATTCATAATAAAAGGCTTGGTTGAACCAAGCCTCTATATATACCAAGCATTTACTACACCAAGATTAATTTAGACTCACTCTTACTTTAGTTCATCTTCCTATGGGCTGTATCTAAATATCCGAAAATCTGATAAACAGAACGGTGTGAAAAATTCAATGTTTGTAGTAAGGACTTTAGTCCTAAGAAAAGGGCTAAAGCCCTTACTAAGAGCTAAGTTTAGCTAATGTTATATTAGTTAACATAGTTTGATTTATTCTCACCGACTTACTTATGCCATTTTTTGACAATTGAATAAAAAAGGTTTGGCTTTAAACCAAACCTCAATAATTGCTGTGCTTAACAACGTACTAAATTAATTTAGTTCTACTCTGTCTACAGATCATCATCCTAGAGAATGTGTCTAAATATTGGGAAATTTGATATCTAATTATTTTGTAAAAATATTGACTTAATTTAATTTAAGTATATATAAAAATATACCATTAATCGACCTTTAGTATGAAAAAAACTTCAAATCAACCTATAAATTATTTTATACTAAATATTTATACGGCTAAGTGGTAAATTTTAAACAACTCGTCCTCAAATTGAAAAGTCTAATTCCCACTGTCTACTCACTAATGCCAGTTAACGGTAGTTGCTTATTTGCTCCTCCCTGCTTATCGTGCACTACACGAATAAGTTCAAAAATTTAATCAGATTCTCATAGCACACATGCCTGTGGCAATGCTAAGCGTAAACAGAATTTCCAACAGATATATTTGAAAGTCTCTCTTTGTCCTATATTTCAAATTTGAAAAAAAACCCTGGGTATTATTCCAGGGTACATACACGTTTTTCAGGCATTAACAGGCTGAATATTAACTCTGCAAAATAGTTATTTCTACTATCTACAGAATGATACTAAGATTGGTCTATATATGATATATGTCCTTTTTTGCTGCATGAAATCTCTATATATAGCAGATTTGAAGAAATATGAAGTACATTGTCTATCTTTCAAAAGTAGGCACAGAGCCTATTTTAATTTTCAATAATGCTGTCTAGTATTTTAGAATACTGAAAAGCGTTACTTTGGAATTTTTTTTATTCCTTTAGTAGGGTATCAAACAGGTTGCAACTTAGTATTCATCTCTTATTTAGATAAAATTCTTGTTAGAGAACATCAAGTAGGTATATGACTAACTATTTATCAGTTTTTCTTGTTATTACTCACAAAAAAGGCATGGCTTAAAGCCACGCCTCATATATACCAAGTGTTTACCATACCTAGCTAATTTAAAATTACTTTCACTTCAGTTCATCTGTCTATAGTATGTTTACAAAATTTGTACTATCTGTTGATAAATTAATAATTTTTGGATATAAAAAAATGACTTAGCCTAGATATTAATCTAATACCCGTGATTTATACAAATTATACGTAATTCCAATATATGTCAATAAAAATATCAAGTTGCGAGTATAATTTCAGAACAAATATAGCAACATAAAAAGACATATTATGAAAAATATTGGTTATATGACAAAAATTACTGTTAATAAATTATTGAATAATCCTAGCTACATGAATTTTTAAAATCAAGGATGATAATAAATAATAAAGTTTTGCCACTTATTTCCTGAATTATTCCTTTGTAACCTGTCAATTGTTCATAAAAAAGACAAAGGTTATAGCTATATTGTCTACGTTTATGAGTAAATTCTGCCAATCAAAGCAGCAAATTTAATTCATAAAGAAAGGCTTGGTAGTTAACCAAGCCTTAGGTAAGAGTAGAGTCTATCAGGAGAATTTAATCATTTTAATCGACAAATACATCTGTCTAAAGAGAGTAGACAAATATTTTATCAATATCTTGAAAAACACTTATATTAATCATAAAAAAAGGCTTAGCTGAGCGCTAAACCTCCATAGAAAGCAGTTATTCGACACACCAAAATTAATTTAAACTTGGTCTTAATTATAGTCATCTTCCTCTAGGATGTGTTGAACAATTATTAAATCTGATAGTAGTTTAGATGGATAAGCAAACTAAGAATTTAACTACCCTTAGACATAAAATTAATTTTCTATGAAAACTTATCGTATAAAAGAAAAACATTTGTTCCTCTCCTAGAAGCCGCTTTGAATGTAGGAGATACGTAAGTCGCTTGCATAGGTGTTTGGCGACTTGAGTGGACTCTCGCCAAGAAACAATACCTTCTTAGGGACTTCCAAGTAAAAAAATATTCCATCGTTGTGTGGGCAGGGGGCAGGGGAGAAAACAGTTGTGTTGAGTCCAGAAATTGGAATAATTTATTTTTTGGGGTTCCCTTATCAAATCCCTCACAAGTTTAAAGCGCCCGAAGCTGATGTTCCAACTTATCTCTAAATTTATGAAAAAAGCTAGGTTCAAAACCTCGCCCGCAAGTGGCGCGAAAAAATCCTTGTCTCACTCGGTAGGTAGAAACCCCAACGCCAGTTCTCTTAAGTCGGGAAACCCGCTCACTAGACTGGCTCCTCCTTGTGGGTGGCTGTATTTAATTTTGACCCTTATCTGCGAGACGCTACGCGTAGCTTGCTTCTCTGTAGGAGTACGACTCCGCTCAGGGTTGAATTTTGAATTGATTCATAGGGATCATGTTTTTACTTTTTAATTCTTAATTAGGCATAATTAACATCAAATTAAATCTTAGTTCTTAGCAAGGAATTAAATGATTATCTAAGATGATTATGACTATAATATTGACTTATTGACTAAGTATATAAATTTTGAAAAACTTAAAAAATAGTCTTGATAATTACTTCGGTTCGCTACCTTCTATATCCCAAGTAAAAGCTTGGTCTACGTCATGATATTTCACGTTTAATTAAGTTGAGTTACTTAGTAACTTGAATTGATTTACACCCCAGTACTTAATGTTTTCCTTTTCTAAAATATTAAATAAGTGAAATCATCTAAAAACAAAATTTCTGCATCAACTTTTATGGTAAACTAGTGGACAGTTTAAAATAGCAAATGTTCAAATCCTTGCCCTGACTACCATCCTATTATTCCTACCGTAGTTTTTACCGATTTCAAATCCTGTCAAAATAATGCTTCTGTACGAATGCGTTATATTACCTTTGTCACAAACTTAAACCAAGTGGTGAAACTGAATAAATGATGACTGTTAAAGTCTAACCATTACTTAAGTGAGAGTAAGCAATTTAACAGTTAATAGTGTTATTGCTTAACTTTTAGTATCTTTTAATTTGACAAACAGATAGTTTAATCCATGCTGTTGCTAACAATCCTTTAAAGTTTTTAGAGCTTTACTATATAGCTTTACTATATAAAGTTATTATGAACAGATTAAAAAAATATTTTGTAATTTTGCGTATAATCGAAAAGTATCTGCTAATGCTATAAACTTGAGGCTTTTTACCCTCAGCGTTTTTTGCGTGGGCAAGGATTATCACCTAAGCCGAAGCAGAACAAAACCTAATCCTCACTGACCATTATTTTATCGTTTCGAGGAAGCCTCGTCTGTATCTCTCAAGAAAGACAATGAATCCTAATAAAATCTTCTGGAGAAGAGATGTATTTGGCACATTCATTAATGAGTGATGAAAAAAAGCAAAACTCTCACCAGCCTTTGATTTTGGTAGTGGAAGACAATGATGATAGTCTTTTGCTAATTAGCTATGCTCTGGAGTCAATTGGTTGTAGATTCATTTGTCAAACAGATTGTTCTGCAACGGTGTTGGTGGCTAAAGAATATCAACCAGACTTGATATTGTTGGATATTTTGTTACCAGGGCTGAGCGGTATCGATGTTGCGTATCATTTGAAGCAAGAACCGCTAACTTACAACATTCCAGTGGTTGCAGTTACAGCTTTAGCCAGTAAGGAGGATCGAGAGCGGATTTTGAAGGCCGGCTTTGATGATTACATTAGCAAACCCTACATGATTGAGGATTTAGAGGCTGTAATTCGTCGTGCGCTTGAGGGAAAATTCAGTCTTTACTCGGCTTTTGAGGTTTACCAAGATTAGTAATCTAACAGAAAAATTTTTGATAAAAGAGAGAAATTGCTCGTTAAAACTGATACCTAATGCAGAAAGCTTTTTACAGATAATTAACCAACAATTATATTAAATATTTTTGGGTAATTGAACAGTGAATAAACTGCCTTTACCTACTTCAGAAAAGACTTGGATCGTTCCTGTGTGCGCTTCTACAATTCGGTGGGATAGATGTAGTCCTAAACCACTACCTGAGCGTTTGTTTCTACCTTGGCGAAATCGCTCGAAAATTGTTGCTTGGTCTTCAGGCGCAATTCCGTATCCTGTATCTTCTACTTCAATTGTTACCCAATCTTGATGTTTAGAATTGGATGATTTTTCAAAAATGCGGACTGTTATGCCTCCTGTGTCTGTAAATTTGATGGCATTTGCAATTAAGTTGTATACTACTCGCCTGAGTTCGAGGCGATCGCCCATAACTATACCAGCATTTTTATCCTTGGGGTCTAATTCACTGGTATCCACTTTCAAAGTCAAACCTTTTTCATTAGTCAGAGGTGTGATTTCACTCACCACTTCTTGAGCAATTTCTGGCAAATCGCACACCTCCCAATTCAAAGTTTTTTTACCTGCTTCAAAACGGTAAACTTCTAAGAGGGTGTTCACCATCTGCATCAAATTTTGGTTACTGCGAATCATTACTGCGATCGCTGTTTTCATTTCTGGCGAAATTTTGCAGAATGTTTCCATCTCGAACAAATTCAACATGCGATCGGCGGCTACCAACGGGGTTCGCAAATCATGAGTCAGACGGGAAACAAAGTCTTCTCGTTGGCGTGCCATTTTTTGTTGTTCGTCGAGACTGTGCTTGAGACGCAATAGCGATCGCACTCTTGCTAACAGTTCATCGGTATCAAATGGTTTGCGAATAAAATCGTCAGCACCAGCATCCAAACCTTCAACAACGCTGGATTCATGAAAAGCAGTAATCAACAGAATTGGGATATAACTATTAATTGAACGGTTATTACGAATACGACGTGTAACCTCATAACCATCCATCCCCGGCATCATCACATCTAGTAAAATTAAATCCGGTGGAGATTGTTCAATTTTTCGCAAAGCCATTATCCCATCTGGAGCCAAATCAACTTCATAACCTTCACTTTCTAAAATTGTTTGTACCAAAATCAAATTATCTCGCGTATCATCAACTGCGAGAATGCGATCAATTTTATAATTTTCAGCTACAGACATGATTTATCAACTTATATCAGTTTTTTTAGCAGTAATTTTATAGTTTAAATTTGGGAGAGCCTATTGGTGCTTTTCTAATTGGAGTAGATGATTGATGGGGATTTGGGGCAGAACAAAAAGGGCCATCCTTATCCGAGTATAAACTCGGAGCTTCGACTGCTACATTTCCTAATGTTACTTGACGTGGCAATTCAATTCTAAACATTGAACCGATTCCCAATTGGCTCTCAAGAACTATTTTGCCACCCATCATGTGTACGAGCGAATCTACAATTGCCAAACCCAGACCTGTGCCTGGATATTTGCGAGTGATACTTTGATCGACTTGGCGAAATGCTTCAAAAATATGTTTGAAATCTCTAGGTGCTATGCCAATACCTGTATCTCTAACGATAATTGCCACTAGGTTAGCAGGTAGTTCCTTAACCTCAACCCAAATCTCACCAGACTCTGTGAACTTAATGGCGTTAGAAAGTAAGTTAATTAAGATCTGTTTGACACGAAACGGATCGTTAAATCCCAAAGGATTTTGTAAATCTGTTTGCACCAGCAATGAGAGATTTTTGGCCTCAGCTAGAGAACCCATTTCTCCTACAGCAGCGTTTATCACCTTGGAAATATCAAATATTTCTGGTTTTAAGTCTAATCGTCCCGCCTCCAACTTGGAAAAATCCAGAACTTCATTTAGCAGCATCAACAAATGTTTACCATTATTCAAAATGCGCTCGACCATATCCGCTTGTTGGTGCGTTAGTTGACCAAATTTCGGACGCAACAGTATTTGCGAAAAACCAATAATCGCATTCATTGGTGTTCTAAGTTCGTGAGACATGGTAGCCAAAAAATGTGATTTTAGCCGTGATGCCTCCAATAACTTGAAATTTTGGATTTGAATTTGTTGCTGTTGTCTTTCCAATTCTTGGTTCTTACGAATCAACTGCTCATGACTTTCTCTAAGTTGCTGGTTTGCTAAAGCTGCCTGCATTTCGGCACGATGAACCCGAATGGCATTTCGCAAAACGTGTGCCAAAATTTCCGAGGATATTCTAGACTTAGAAAGATAGTCTGTAGCACCAGCTTTCATTAATTCAACAGCGATTTGTTCATCTCCTTGTCCAGTTAGGACTACTAGAGGAACTTTAATATCCGAAGCGCGTAAGTGTTGGATGAGAGTTAATCCATCCTGGTCTGGTAGACGATAGTCAAGGAAAACACAATCATAAGTAGTAGTGCTTAAGACAGAAAATGCATCATTACCATCGCCTACCTCAGACAGATCCATTTGCACACCTGCTTTAGTCAGGGCACGGCGTACTGCCATCCGGTCTACTTCGTCATCGTCTACAACCAAAATTTTCAGCGTCTCTTCCATCGGTTTTTATTTTCGCCGTAAAACATAGGTTGATGTATAACATTTCTCTTTTGAGATTATCCTATTAAAGAATGTAATATTTTCTGATATCTAAAATCTGTAACTTGATTAACTAAGACATTTGGTACTATATCCAAGTATGTTAAAAATTCCAAAATCAGAAAAATTAAAGAATCAAAACAATATTTACTAAATCAGTATACCAATCATACTAGACTCACGATCGCTTCTGACTTATCAATGGCAGTTGCCATAAATCTCTTGACCAGAGCAACAAACTGCCTCATAATGACTACTAATTTCTGACATTAAATCAGCAGAAGCAACTTTTATTTGGCATATCTTCAGGAGGTTAGCTGCCATCGCCGCCCAATATTGTAACTGTCTCTAGTTCATCGCCTGTAAAGTAAACTAGGTTAGCAATATTAATTTTCATGAATGTACACTTGACATGAATCTGATTAATCCCCTTATCCTCCATTAATAGTATATTAATCACAAATTACAGGCGTTTTCTTAGATTTAATTCAGTTTGTTGTATCCTGAATTTGGTTGGTTTAGTAAGTATTGGGACTAAACTTGCTAACTTATGACCAATACTTATAAAACAATTAGCAACTAACAAACTGGAAAATATTGAACAGAACACAGCAGACAAGGCTTGTATAAAGTAAAATAAAATACTTTATAGAGCTTAAAACAATTGTAAATGAGTGAGTTAACAACCGTCGTCAGTCGTTAGTGAGAGTTGCACACCATTATTGTGTACCATAAGCTTGAGCAGTTTTACCCATGAGATTGCTAGGACAAGGTAAATAAAGAAATACTTGGTGTACTTATTTGTAAATTTTTAGCAATGTTCCCTCGTTGAATTATTGGTAGTGTTAAGTGCTGATTTAGGAGTTAAGAGTTATTCTCCCCATACTCCCCAGACTTCCCGATCTCCCCATCTCCCCACTCCTGATTCCAAGCTTTATAAAAGGTAATAGTAAATAAATCGGGGATCATAGCAACTGAAAGCTGAATTTTAAGTAAAAGTGAGCAATTTTGCATTCGTATCAATATTTCATCCTTTTTGTGCAAGTAACCATATATCTCCAGCTAGATTTGTCCTCTATCTAAATATTAAAAAATAGGATATTTATTATTTCTATCGGTGGATGCAGAGTTGTCAAAAGATCATCTATCTTTGGATTGGGAAAATAAAATGCAGGTAAGAATTTAGCGCTCAAGATGAGGCAGTCCGCCAGACGTGTTTATCAACTTGTTCGCTCTTAGCGTTTCCCCAGGGTAGCAACTGCCGTTCACAAGTCATAATAGAGAATGAATCTAATATGATTGATATATTGATTCATAAAATTTTCTTGTGATTCTTGAACTATTCTGACTTCTAACTTCTTAACAAAGAAAGTAATTACAAAAGGTAATACTTTGAAAGATGCAAACAGTGTAAGAGCGAGTGTAGCGATGAGTGAAATTAGCATTATCTTAATTGAAGATCACGACTTAACGCGAATGGGACTACGGGCTGCATTACAATCTCATAGTGCATTAAAAGTGATTGGCGAAGCTGCAAATGCTACTCAGGGATTAAAACTTTTGGAAACAGCAAAGCCAGATGTAGCCGTTGTAGATATTGGCTTGCCTGATATGGATGGCATTGAACTTACCCGTAAATTCAGACGCTACCAAGCCGAAACTGGGCAATCAGCAACCAAGATTCTCATCTTAACAATGGATCATACCGAGGATGCTGTACTTGCGGCTTTTGCGGCAGGGGCAGATTCTTATTACATGAAAGAAACAAGTATCAGTAAATTAACTGAGGCTATACAAGCAACTTATGGCGGTAACTCTTGGATTGATCCCGCGATCGCCAATGTGGTATTACGGAAGATGCGCCAAGGAATCCCAGGAGAAACTCAAACCTCTGACAAGCCGAAAACTGTCAAAATCGAAGCGCTAGCCACCGAATACGAGCAAGTTTTGGAAACATACCCCTTGACTCAACGAGAATTAGAAATTCTGGAGTTAATTGTAGCTGGGTGTAGCAACGGGCAAATTGCCGAAAAACTCTACATTACAGTTGGTACTGTCAAAACCCATGTTCGGAATATTCTCAATAAACTTTGCGCTGATGACCGTACCCAAGCTGCTGTTAGGGCCTTGCGTTCTGGCTTGGTAGCGTGAGTGTGGGGAGTGTGGGGAGTGTGGGGAGTGTGGGGAGTGTGGGGGGAAAAAGAATTAGTGCTTCCCCATCCTCCCACACCTCCCTCTCCTCCCACACTCAATGTTTGCCCAATGCCCAATGCCCCTTCATCCCAACCGTTCCTGCAAACATTGGGCAATGCGTAGCGCTGCACCTGGTTTTCCCATGCGCCGCATGCCATTTTCAGCTATTATTTGTAAATTATCGGGATCTTTGAATAACGACTGTACCATTTTGGCAACTTCCGCTGGCTGCTCAACTAAAATCAAAGATGAGCCTAAAAGCCGACTTTGAGCTTGAGCAAACCCAGGGTTATATTGAGGACCGTTGCCGGGAATAGCGATCGCAGGTTTCCCTAAGCCGATAAACTGTTCTGTAGCTGTACCTGCCATCGCGATCGCCACATCTCCTAAATGCAAACAGTCATTATAAGCTTGTTGTGTTAACAGTAAATATGCATTTCTGTGCTTAAATATCAAGAGATTTGGGTCTGGAATTGGAATAGGAGATTCTGATGCAGTTCGCCAGCCTTGGGATTGTAAGCTTTGAGATAAGATATTACAGTCTAGACTGGGAGCGATCGCCCCTAAAAACACCACCGTGCCAGAAGTGTGGAAAATCGAATTTCGCTGTTGGAAACTTGTCAGCAATGCAGACACAGCAATCATAATTGTTTCCCAGTTGTTGTAGGCCTCTGGTGGACGGGAACCAGGTAAAAGAGTCACCACAAAAGGTCGAACAGTCTCCTGCTGGTGGCTAGCTAAACTATAAAATTGTGCAGATGAGAATGTTGGTTCTAGACCATCCATCATCGGATTTCCCAAATTCAAAGCTGGAATTGGCCATTGTTTTAATGTTTCCGTCGTCAGTGCATCTCTGAGGAACACCGCCCGACAACGGCGACGACTCATCAACCAACGTTCCCAAGGATGATAAATTGAACCAGAAAAGTTTTCCCAACTTACACCTTTAGATTTTTTTGGTAACAATCCAACTTCATCTCGCACATGATATTCTGATTTTGCCGTACCAACAAAAGCATAATTAGCACCACTAAAAGTTGCAAACAACAGTGGGACAATATCTCCCACAGCTAAAATTGCTCTCTTGTTACCTAATTTTTTTTGGGAACTTACCCAGCGGCGAATCGCTTTAATCTGGCTGAGGGTAAGTTGCAGTAAACCACCGCGGACATCCCGCGCCAATTGGCGTCCATCCATATAAATAAAGCCACCAGAAGGCATAGTGTGTACTGAACCGATGAAGGGAATATCCAACTGTTCGTAAGCACGTCCTTCACCTACCAGAGGTAAAGCAAAGATTTCTGGTGGGTTTGATTGTCGTAGGAGTTGTTGCAAAATTCGGACTGCAATTATATCTTCCCCATGTCCGTTACTTAATACAAGTAACCGCAAACGAGAAGTTGCAGCTTGGGAATTAGAAGCTGGGGAGAACCGGGATACATTATTCATAAGAAACAAAACATCAAAATTAACTGTCTGTTTGGGTAAGAAGTATAAATAGGGAATTCAGAGTGAGAATTCAGGATAGAAGCTGGAAACATTCTGCTTCTTGCTGCTGAATTATTACGTATTATCTCTATTTCTTTACTTGTTTACAACTAATACTAAATTCGGAAAGTATGTATTGTTTGAAATTTCTGAAACAGTCTTTTACTTAAGACTTTTAATCCAAAATCTTAAATCCAAAATTGTTATAACTCCTAACTAATTAAGTTAAATATTATGAAAATTTCTACAACTGCAATTCTTACTTTAGCAACTTTGGCTGCTGGCAATATTACTCAACAAGCCACGGCTGTACCTACTAAAACCGTTACTCCAACTGTAAAAGCTGATAACTTGGTAGTGCCAGTAATTGAAGAAACTCCCGCACGGGTAGAAACAATTTCTTCCCCAGAAACTATAGTTGCACAACAATTTTCCCAAAATCCCCTCCCACTGCCAACAACTGCAAACAAAAATTCCCCAGTAATCTTAAAACCAGCAGCCACAGTCATACAAAACCAAAAAGACAAGGTTAACCCCTCCGTAACACCTCTTCTCACCCCCTCTGGCCAAACGCCTGCTACTACCAACGATTTAGTAGTTACAGCTACAAGCGTACAGATAGTAGGAGCTAATCAAGAATTGCAAGAAATCCTTCGTAAAGTCATTAAAACTCAGACTGGTGGAGAAACTAGTCAAAGCCAGTTACAAAAAGATGTCGCAGCAATTTTGGATACAGGTTTATTTAGTAATGCCAGTGTAAATAGCCAAAGTACGTCTACTGGATTGAATGTAGTTTATCAGGTGCAACCAGTAATAGTGCGATCGCTGCAATTATCTGGTGCAAAAGTACTGACTTACCAAGTAGCCCAACAAAGTTTGCAATCTCAAATTGGCACCGTTATCAGTCCGGCTGGACTCCAGCAAGCAGTGGCACAAATTAATAAGTGGTACGCTGACAATGGTTATAACTTGGCACGGGTGCTATCAGTTAAACCTAACCCTCAAGGAATTCTCACCTTGAATGTTGCTGAAGGCTTGGTGGGTGATATCAAGTTTCGCTTTGTCGGTGAGGACGGCAAAACCGTTGATAGCAAAGGTAATCCTGTAGGAGGACGCACTAAACCAGATTTTCTCCAACAGCAACTCAAGCTCAAACCCGGTCAAATCTTCCAAGAAAATGTAGTTAAACAAGACATACAACAGCTATATGCCACTGGCTTATTTCAGAGTGTAAATGTTGCTTTAGAAGGAGACGCGACAAAACTTGATGTCGTTTATCAACTGAAAGAAACTGGGGCGCGTGGTGTTAACTTGGGTGGTAGTTACAACGCCGAGCAAGGATTGATAGGTACAATCAGCTATCAAGACCGGAATGTCGGCGGTATTAACGATACTTTAGCTTTGAATGTAGGTGTAAGTAGCCGGGACTTACAGTTTAATACAAAATTTATCAGTCCCTATCGGATAACTAACCCCGATCGCTTGGGTTACACTGTGAATGTTTTTCGTAATCGAGAAGTTTCTGAAACCTTTGATGATGAGATTAGGTTAGCTAACGGCGATAAAGTTCAAGAAGGTCATCTTGGTGGTGGTATCAGCTTCCAGCGACCAATTGACGACTGGAATACCTCATTAGGAGTTAACTATAATCGAACTAGTATCCGCGATCGCCAAGGTAATGTTACCCCAACGGACGCTCAAGGCAATCCTTTATCTGCCAGTGGCACAGGTGTAGATGACCTAACGACTGTATCCTTCACCGCCACCAAAGACCAACGAGATAACCCTCTTAATCCCACTAAAGGTTCCGTTTTGAGTCTGAGTACAGAACAATCTATACCTGTTGGTCAAGGTAATATTTCTCTCAATCGCCTTAAAGCGAATTACAGCCAATATTTACCAGTTCAATTATTTAGCAGCAAACAGCCACAAGTATTTGCAGTCAATGTTCAAGCTGGTACTGTCATTGGTGATTTACCACCCTACGAAAGCTTTAACTTGGGTGGTTCTAATTCAGTGCGCGGTTACGATTCTGGAGAAGTTGGAAGTGGTCGTAGTTATGTCTTAGCTTCGGCAGAATATCGCTTCCCGGTTTTACCAATTGTCGGCGGTGTATTGTTTGCCGACTTTGCGTCCGACTTGGGTTCTGGTGATACTGTATTGGGAAATCCAGCCGGTGTGCGGGACAAACCAGGTTTGGGTTTTGGTTATGGCGCTGGAGTGCGAATCGATTCACCCTTGGGCTTAATTCGCGCTGATTATGGTTTTAATGACCAGGGAGAAAGCCAAATACATTTAGGTATAGGGCAGCGGTTTTAAGAAGATGAGCGCTAGTTCTAAACAGCACTCTTGGTGTAAGTTCTTCTAGGCGCTGTGTTGTGCGGCGTTCTGGACATTAGATATCTTCAAAACAGAAGCGTTCTATTTGAAGTTGCGATCGCCTGTTGAAATCCAGCAGGTAGAGAGTGGTACTGGTATTTTTCACAGTTATCTATTGTACATTGTATAAATGCTGGACAGATGAGCTACTTCAAGTGAATCCATGAACCTTTCCCACTTTAGCCAATATCATTTCCTCGATCGCTTCTTTCGACTGGCGATCGCCAACGTTGTCTCTAACATCATAGTGCCGCTGTCAGGTTTAATCAGTGTGGCTTTCTTAGGACACCTAGAAGAAATCCGTCATTTAGCAGGAGTCGCCCTCGCTACCATCTTGTTTGATTACATCTACTTCCTTTTTAACTTTTTACGGATGGGAACCACTGGGGTGACCGCTCAAGCGGTTGGACGCGACGATCGCGAAGAAATGCTGCGAGTATTACTGCGGAATGGATTATTGGCTTTGGGCTTAGGTATGGCAATCTTGATTTTGCAATACCCTATCCGAGAACTGTGGTTTGCCATAGTTAGTGCTACTCCAGAAGTTAAAGCATCAGGGATTGACTATTTCAATGTCCGAATTTGGGGAGCGCCTGCGGTTTTGCTGAATTGGGTCATCATTGGTTGGCTGCTAGGACGAGAAATGAGTGGCAAGGTGTTGCTGATGTCTGTAGTGGGCAACGGTGCTAATGTGGTGTTCGACTACCTTTACATTGTCCGTTGGGAGTGGGCAAGCACGGGAGCCGGAATTTCTCAAGCTCTAAGTCAATATTTGATGTTGTTAGTAGGATTAGTTTTGGCAAGTCAAGACATCCAGTTCAAAGAGTTACAAACAGCATTCCAACAGCTTTGGGATTGGTTAGCCTTTAAATCTGCTTTTTCCCTCAACGGCAATATTTTTGTCCGGTCTTTAGCCAATATGACTACCTGGGCTGCCTTCGGTAATCTCAGTGCGGTAATGGGGACAATGGTGCTTGCAGAAAATGCTTTACTATTGCAGATCATATTGCTAAGTATATTTTTGGTGGAGGGAATTGGTTTTGCCACTGAAACCCTGACTGGCAACTTTAAAGGTCAGACAGCTAACGACGAGTTTATCCCCTTATTGCAGGTGACAGTAGGAAGCAGCCTGTCCGTGGGACTTTGCATCGCAGCAGCGTGCATCCTTTTTCCTGAGACTGTGTTTGGGTTATTATCTGACCATACTGAAGTTATCGAGCCAATTAAAGTTTACGTTCCTTGGTTAATCATCATTTTAGGATGTCAGGCTATTGCTAGTACCCTCGATGGATATTTCGGAGGTTTAGCAGAAGGGAAACCTATCCGTAACGCTAGTTTATACGGTGCTTTATTGGGATTTGCACCCTTAGCAGTCTGGGCATGGCAAGCTCATAGTAACCAAATTTTGTGGCTGGCTATGTCGGGATTTATGGTAACTAAAATGGTGGCGATCGCCATCCAAGTACCAAGAACTCTTCAGAATGATACTGAAGCGATCGCTTCTGTGGATTAATGTCGCAAATATAATTATTAAAATTATGAATTTACCCTCATCGAGCCGACTACAGTTAACGCCAGACTTGAATATCTGCCGTATATTAAATGGAATGTGGCAAGTATCTGGCAAGCATGGAGCAATAGACCCCACTACCGCTATTCAGACTATGTTCGATTATATAGATGCTGGGTTCACCACTTGGGATTTAGCAGATATTTACGGCCCAGCAGAAGATTTTATCGGACAGTTTCGGCATCAACTAGCTATAAACCGAGGACAAGAAGCTTTATCTAATATTCAAGCCTTCACCAAATGGGTGCCAAAACCTACTCCCATGACTAAGGAGTTTGTTGAGGAGCAAATTAATATTTCCCGCCAAAGGATGGGAGTTGAAACTCTAGATTTATTGCAATTCCATTGTTGGAGATACCAGGATAATAATTATCTGGATGCCCTCAAGTATTTGTCAGAACTTCAGGAAGAAGGCAAAATTAAGCACCTTGGCTTAACCAACTTTGATACCGAACACTTGCACGAAATTGTTGAGGCTGGAATTAATATCGTTTCCCACCAGGTACAATTTTCACTTATCGATCGCCGTCCGGAAGTGAACATGATACCATTATGTCTGCAAAAGAATGTCAAGCTATTCACCTATGGCACTCTCTGCGGTGGCTTTTTGTCAGAGAAGTTTTTGGGACAACCCGAACCTCAAGCAGAACAGCTTTCTACCGCTAGCTTGAAGGAATACAAAATCATGATTGACAAATGGGGCGGTTGGGGTTTATTTCAAGAATTGCTGACTGTACTCTCTTCTATTGCCGCGAAACATGGAGTTAGCATTTCTAATATTGCAGTTCGCTATATCCTCGATAAACCTGCGGTAGCTGGGGTTATTGTTGGTGCGAGGTTAGGGATATCAGAGCATTTAAAGGATAATGCTAGGGTATTTAATTTGCAGCTAGATCGAGAAGATAGCGATCGAATCAATGCTGTGTTGGAAAAGTCACATAATTTGTATGACTTAATCGGTGATTGTGGCGATGAACTCAGATAGGAGAAGATTTTGAGCCACACCCCTAGCTTCTAGCTAGGGGATTCTGGCTGAAAGGAAAGCACTAACTTTTCGCCCTTACAGCTATCTGGTTAGCGGTTTTCAGCTTATTGGAGAACTGCTCAGAGGGTGAATGACTCAGCCTACTTGTTTGCAGTTTGTTTGAAATCTCTTCCATACCTCCATTAAGAACGGCTCCGTCCTCTCCCACTGACTTAGGGCAAACGCATCTTGTCAATAAGAGCGTTTCAATCTCAATAAATTGAAAAATAATCGCATTAATGCCTGCTTATTGACAAAATTTTAGGCGATCGCTCACAGCTGTAGAACATCAATTTTGGATAATTTAGCAATTGCGGAAAATTAATAATGAAATCTTTCAGCAGGAAACTTGGTTTAACAGAAAATTGGATGGCACTACGTCATGATGTGGGAGGTGGACTGATTGTAAATCTTGTCTACATGGAAGGAATATTAACACCTGATACTATTAAACAAGCTCTTAAATTAGTTCAACAACGTCATCCCATCCTCCAGGTTTACATTGTTGAATCTGACGATGGGTTATATTTTCAATCGGGAGTAATAACGGAAATTCCCCTACAATTTATATACAAACAAGATGAGAATGAAGCGATTGAAATTGCGGAAAAAGAACTACATAGAAAATTTATAAAAGGTAAAAATCCTCTTTGTCGTTTAACTCTTTTGTATTCTTATCAACATCAAAATACATGTGAAATAATTATTACCTTTCATCATGCAATTGTTGATGGTATATCATGTATTCACTTTATTGATGACCTCTTATTTCATTGTCAGCAAATTAATGATGGAGAAGATATATCTAAAGTAGAATCACTACCTTTTCTTCCTCCGATAGAAAATTTAATTAATTATAATATTCTCAGTCAAAATAAAATTGAAAATCATCAAGTCACAAATGAACAACCCACTCTACTACCCCAATTAATTATCGAACATCAAGCATCAGCAAATGAACGTTTTACTCGGATGCAACCGCGAATGCTTAGTCAAGAAAAGACTAAGATACTAATTGAAAAATGTAAACAAGAAAAAACAACTGTGCATGGTGCTATTTGTGCAGCAATGCTATTTACTGCTGCAAAATTCATTTCAATAGATAAAGATAAACAGGTAAATTTATCCTACACTTTCCCTGTAAATTTGAGAAAATATTGTGAGCCTGAAATTACAGACCAAAATCTAGGTTGTTTTGTATGTGCGCTGGGTTTTAATCAGTTAGTTGAGCAAAATACATTTTTTTGGGACTTAGCTAGAGAATATAAATCCAAAATACATGATGCTTTAATTAGCAGTGTACATGTAAATCAACTACAACAAAGTATATTACCTGGGTTTGACAGAGATACCGAGATTAAATCTATGTTCAGTAATAAAAATCCTATGGGAAGAAGGAATATTTTTGAAATTTCCAATCTAGGCAAATTGAAATTACGATATAAAGCCAAGCAGCTAAAGATTAATAAATTATACTTTGCTACTCCTCTACTTAGTGATGATTGTTTTTGGTTAGGTGTGCTCACGCTAAATGAGCAATTATTTTGCAATTTTATTTATGTAGAAGCTGTAATAAGTGAGGAAAAAGCACAGTTATTTGCTGATGATGTGATGACAGTTATAGAAAAAGTGTGCAGTAGTAAAAATTCGATATTAACAATGCTGACTTTTCACGGTATGTGGAAAAGTCAAAGGGTGTAGGGTGTAGGGATAACTTGAGAAAACTTATGGGAGAGTCAAAAATTCAACAAAAATTACTTTTCTATAGGCTTGGCTTCGGATTTTATCATTTTCTATAAAGTCATAAATTGTATTTTCATACAATTGATTATATTCATGGATAGAATTTGTCTTTTCGTGGGGACTTAAGAAAACAAAATTTCTGTTCTGGAAAAATTTTAAAATCTCTGATAAAACAGTCACGATCTCGACTTACCCTCTAACTATATTGTTTCTTAAATACCCAAAATCGTCTTCAGCGTAACTGGCTCGTCACCTAAACCAAATTGCTCCTGGTTGCGATCAACCGTGTCTGGATCTACATAAGTTCCAAAGATGCGATCAAAGAAAGTGAACATAACGCCTAAGTTTTTCCCTTGTGCTTGATAGTGATGTAAGCTGTGAAGGCTAGGTGTGCAATAAACCCACTCCATTACCCTCATCCAAGGTTTCCGTTTTATATTGAGATGTGTCCAATGACTATTAACTGTGTTATGCAGGAACACAAAAATCATAACCTCTGGTGGAATATATAACAGTGGAAACCAAATAAACGCAAATTGAAATAAAAAAGAACTGGTCAAACTTATTTTTTGTCCAGCTAACCACCATAGCGACTTAATCGAATGATGCCAGTGGTGGGCAAGCCAAAGGAATTGATTTCTGTGCATTGCCCTGTGTAATAGATAGGAACTAAGGTCTGATAAAAGATAAGCAATTATTACTCTGATCCATACGGGTAAGGATAATATCCAAATTGCGATTAGTGACTCCTTAATCAAGGGTGAAGCTATTAAGTTTATGACTGGTGCAAAAAGATAGATTATAACAAAAGTAAAACCTGTTGATATTAGTGATGTTCCAAAATCCTTGAGAAATGTAGCTTTGTATTCGATTTGGATGAAAGGGGTTCGGATTTCCCAAAGCCACAGAATAACACCTGAAATAAAAATCATTGACAATTTTATTAGTAAGTCTCTCATTAGTCACCTCACTGGTCAAATTTTTATTGAAAAATCTTGTTTTACCAACTGCAAACCAACCGGAGCTAAATTTGCATTGCGACTTTGGGGTTTTACAGGCTGGTTATCCGGTAAGATTAATTGATATTCAGACACAGTAGTTGCCAAAATTAGCTTCATTAAATACAGAGCTAATTCGGCTCCAATACAACTCCGAATTCCACCACCAAAGGGCATAAATTCATAGACTGAAAACTGACGCTCAATAAAACGTTCTGGCTTAAACTTCTCAGGTTCTGGATATAAATTTTCTTGTCGATGCAGTAGATAATTACTGATAGAAACTATATTTCCCGGTTGTAATTCATAACCTGCTATTTCAGTGGGTGTGTTGACACCGCGAGGCAGAATAAACATTGTAATCGGATATATTCGTAAAGTCTCATTACAAACAGCAGTCAAATAGGGAAGACGATAAAGACTAATTGGATCGGAAAAATTCCCTAAATTTTCTATTTCTTGAAGCAGTTTTTCCTCAATTTCTGGATTGCGGTAAACGCAGTACCACGACCAACAAATTGCAGCAGTAGTCGATTCATTTCCTGTGGATAATAGTAATAACAAGTTATCCAGTATTTCTACATCAGTTAGAGGCTGTCCCTGTTCGTCACGAAACAACATCATTAGGGACAGCATATCTGTTTTATCTGGCTCTATAGGAGTCCGACGTTCTGCTATTTCGGCATAAATTAGTTGTTCTATTTGCTGGCGTGTTTGGATAAATTTCTGCCCTAAGTTTCTGTTGCCTAAAATTTTGGGGAAAAATCTTAACAGGGGAAAGCCAGCGGTTTTAGCTGCGAACAAATTCAACAGAGAAACTATCAGATTTTTCAGATGTTGATAGCGCTCTTTTTGAGCAGAACCAAACAAAATTTCGATGAGAACTTGCAGTGTAATATCCTGTGCAACTTCCCAAGCCAAAAATGATTGGTTGATTGGTAACTGCTGCATCACTTGGTGAGTGACATCGCAAATTAATTTTCCGTAATCGCGTACCTGTTTTCCATGTAGAGGAGGCATCAATATTTTACGCAAAATTTGGTGGCGATCGCCTTCGCTTGTCGCTACTGAATTATTGCCAAATATTGCTGTTAATTCTCCAGGAAACGAGACAATTCCTAAATGTCTATCCCGATTTTCGATAATCTGTTGAGCAGCTTGGGGAGTATAAAACATCATCAGAGGACTTCCCCAATCTACTCCTTTTGCCCAAAAAGCTTCAGGATGACTTGCAAATGCTCTTTCCCAGTAGCCAATAGGAGCGAGAATTAATTCAATTCTCTGCCACCATCCGGGAGTTTTCAAACTTTCAAGTTGTTTCACAAATTAACCAAAGTAATCCTCTAATTTTCCTTCTCTAACCGTATCCAATGTAAAGCAATGAAACCCACCACCAAAAAGTCGCCGATGTCTGTGCCTGACTGGAATAGGTGTAAAACCATGCTTCTCTAAGGTTGTCATCAGTTCGGGAAACAAAGAGTTAACAATTACTTTTTCTTCATCCACCGATAAAATATTTAAGTCAATATATTTGGTGGTGAGAATCAACTCGTCATCTTCATATTGAGGAAAAATATTCTCTGTTGGTTCTGGAGGATAAATGATATCCCATTTTTGTAAGAATTCTGGCAGTTTATGGAGAAATTGGGGGTTACGCAACAACAATTTTCCTGGTCTTAAAGGCAGAACGATACTATCAATATGATTGTCGGTCAACTGAAAAATCTTGTGTAATCTAAATTTATCCCCCAAATGTCGTTCTAACCACTGAAATCCTAACCAATGATTTTCTGTCGCCACATTGACGATAATATCTTTGCCCAAACGGATACATTGAGCGCCGTCAATCATCATCTCATATCCGACATCAAACTCTGAGGTGTTTTGGGCGTAAATATTTTCCACACAGGGGGTGCGATCGCTTGACACATAAGACATATCAAAAGAGCGATCGCTCATGATCGGTCTGGGCATCGTCGTCCATTTTGCCCCTTGATTAAAATAATTGTAAAATATCGGCTTTAACAAATCATTCTCGAAATACCTAGCTCTGATTTGAGGAGGCGTTTCAATAATTTCATTGCCAATAATTATCGCTTGGTCGCGCACATTTAAAGCAGGAATGCAAGTTGCCTCCCAATAAGGAGTTTTAAACTTAATGGGATGACTCAAGGTCATAGGTTTGTGGACTTTCACCCCTAACCCTTCCAGAGTTTTGGCCAGTTCTTCTACATCCTCTGCCAACTCTTCGAGATATTTTTTGCCGAGCTTCCTGGTTGAAGAGGTTTCTGCTGAATTTTCCTTTTGGCTTTCTTTTTTTTCATAATGAGGATACCAGAAGGCTGTGTAGGCCACATCATGAAAAAAAAGCTTAAAAGATAACTCCAAGTCTTGGCTATTGTAATTAATCGGCGACCCAACAATTACTTCTTTTAAGGAAGACCATTCATCAAAGCTGTTTACCATTAAATAACTTAGGCTACTGTTGTATATCTAAATAAATGTATCACGGTTAATTAATTAAGTAGAACAGCATAAATAATTAAAGGTTTGTAGTAAGGGCTTCAGCCCTCAAATAAAGACTAAATTCCTCACTACAAACAAATTTCAATATTTTTTACATTACTTCATATACTTTGATTTATTCTCGCCTACTTACTTATTGAGAATTAGCCTGTGGAAAAAGTCACGCTTTTTCGGGGCTTGAGGACTTCCCCTGAAAAGTCAGATCCCCTTCATCTCCCTTCTGATTTAAAATTTCTGTTCTCAAGACTAGTCTTTAAGTTGTAGCAAGCAGCCTGTCAAGTCGTAATTCCTCCCTAACATTACGGAGATAGAAGACAGGTTGAGTATGTTTCCGACTTCAGGATTTGTTGACTCTCGCGTTATCATCTGAAAAAGATAAAACTATTTTGATCGTTGGGGGTTTTTCCGGCTTAGGAAATTCCAAAAACTAAATCATCCCGTGGATAGACAAGCAAAACCCTGCTTCTCAAAAATATGGGAAAATTTGAGGAAATCCCTTAAGACTTAGGACTCGCTAGTTATCTGCTCACTCAAGACTCAGGACTCTCTATGTTAGCAGGCACAATTTTACAAGATGGAAAATATACCCTAATCCAAGAAATAGGGCGTGGTGGCTTTGGCATTACGTTTAAAGCTAAGCATCACTACTTGGGTCAGGAGGTGGTGATGAAAACCATCAATGAACGACTGCGACAACATCCTGATTTTGCCAAGTTCGAGCGCCAATTCCAAGATGAAGCCAGACGATTAGCTACTTGTATCCACCCAAATATAGTCCGAGTTAGCGATTTTTTTGTGGAAGATGGGCTGCCTTACATGGTGATGGAATACATTCCTGGCGAAACTTTAGGTGACGCCTTTGTGTTACCAGGAATACCTTTGCCGGAAGCTACAGCAATTCATTACATCCAGCAAATTGGCGCAGCTTTACAGGTAGTACACAATAACAGTTTGCTGCATCGGGATATCAAACCAGATAATATCATCCTGCGCCAAGGAACGCAGGAAGTCGTGTTGATTGATTTTGGTATTGCTAGGGAATTTAATGGCGGAGTGAGACAGACTCATACGGGTTTGGTTTCTGAAGGTTATTCTCCCATTGAGCAGTACTTAACCCAAGCAGCACGCACACCTGCCACCGATGTTTATGGTTTAGCAGCAACCTTGTATGCACTGTTAACAGCTCAAGTTCCCATGCCAGCATTATTGCGCGATCGCGAACAAATGCCATCCCCCCGCGAACTCCAACCACATTTGAGTGCTGCTGTCAATCAAGCAGTAATGCGCGGTATGGCCGTAGAATCTCGTTTTCGTCCGGCGACTGTTACGGAGTGGCTGCAATTGCTACCGGGAAGTGGAGTTAATACCACGCCTCAAGCCTTACCTACTTACGCAGTGCAAACTGTTAGTTTATCTGCCCAACAGCCACAAACTCTGATGGGCAAACGTGTCAAAAAAGCGATGCCTGACGGCAAGGCCATCGCCAACGCCAAGAAAACTTCACACTCTAAAAAACAACAGCGATCTAAGATATTTCTGGGTATGGGCGTAGCTGTAGTTGCTGCTACAGCAGGTTTTGGCATTACTAGCATGTTACCGAAATCTCAGCCGCAGCCAACCGCCAAACCACTTTTTCAACGGCCTACTCAACAACCAGCCGCCAAAGTACCTAACTTAGGCAATACATCTTCCTCTGGAACTCCAGAGACTAACACCACCTCAAAAACTGAATCTGCACCAGTCTCTAATTTCAGGCAGCGTCGGCGTAATCGTTCTTCTTCCCAGGAAGAATCTTCTAGCAGCAGCTCTACAAGAGAATCACAACGCAGTAATTCTGAACAATCAGCACCTTCGCCTTCGCCTAGCGTTGCCCCTACACCCTCGCTAGTAGAAAAATTACGGGCAATTCGGTCATCTCGTAATGCTTCCCCCAAAAAGTTACCAGACAATAACTCACCAACCTCTAATCAAAATTCTGCCCCTCTTAAACCTGTAATTCCTGCAAATTCTGTAGTTATACCATCAGAAACACTGCCACGGGACTTCAGACCCCCAGATCCTTCTGCTGTAGAAGTACCAACACTGGAAAAGCAAAATACACCGACTGAGAGTCAAACGCAAAGCGATGGGAAGTTACAAAAACAGACGCTAGATTGAAATAATTCGTAATTAAGACATGGGCAATAGGCAATAGGTTTGAAAGTTTATTGTTGTGCAGATTTTACGATGAGTTTATATCCGAATCTAGCTGGCAGCTGCTACATAACTAAAGCTTGTTTTAATTCTGAATTCTGAATTCTAAGTAGATGGACGTAAATAAATATAATATGTTATCTCATTGCAAGCGAAGCGAAGCAATCCCCGATACTTTGCGATTGCTTCGCTTCGCTCGCAATGACATCCTATATTTAATCATGCCTACCTACTTAATCAATCACAATTAAACAGATGCTCTTTCCTTAACTGCCGATTTCTGTTTCTATTTGCCTAAACCTATAGTATTTTATCTTACTCTTACTGCAAATTGTACGAATGTAGTTTTATGAATTCACGTTAATAACAACTTTTCCGAAATGGGCAGCACTTTTGAGGTAATGATATGCTTCCCGCGCTTCAGTAAATGGGAAAACTCTATCGATAATCGGTTTGATTTGATGTTGTTGTATTGCCTGATTCATGGCCTCAAACATTTCCCGACTACCAACATAAATTCCCTGAACCGTTAAACTTTTAAAAAGTATTGGCATGGGGTCAATTTCATTTCCTCTGCCTGACAATACACCAATCAAACTAACACGTCCACCAATGCGGACTGCTTGTAGTGATTTTGGGAGAGTTCCTGCACCACCTACCTCAACTACATGATCTACACCTGTGCGATTAGTTAATTGATAAACTTGCTTTTCCCAATCTGGTGTTGTTTTGTAATTGATTGTTTCGTCAGCACCAAGCTGTTTGATTCGTGCTAACTTTTCATCACTGCTAGAAGTTGCGATCGCTCTAGCACCGTGTATCTTCGCAAACTGGAGAGCAAAAATTGAAACTCCCCCAGTACCAAGCAATAAAACACTATTACCTGCGCCAATATTACCTTTTGTCACCAGGCCATGCCAAGCTGTAACTGCTGCACACGGCAAGGTTGCGCCTTCAGCGTAGGAGAGATGGTCTGGTAAAATTACTAAACCGTCTTGGTGTAATACGACATATTCAGCCAACATACCATCGATACCACCTCCGAGATCGGATTTCATTTTTTCTCTAGTTAAAGAGCCATAAATCCAGTCTTGGAAGAAAGTAGCAGCGACGCGATCGCCTACTTTCACTCGTGTCACACCTTCGCCTACCGCCACAACTTCCCCCGCACCATCAGACATGGGAATTAACGGATATTTCTGTCCGGCACCGTAGGCTCCTTCAACGACGAGCAAATCACGGTAATTTAAAGACGTTGCTTTGACTTGAATTACAACTTGATCGGCTGCGGGTTTTGGTTCGGGGCGATCGACTAATGCCAGGGCATCGATGCCAGCATTGCTTTGAATTTCGTAAACTTTCATAGCTAATAGCGAATAGGGAGTAGGGAATGGGGAATAGGGAAAGATTAATTGCCTGTTGCCTATTACCCTCGGACGGTGAGCGGAGCCGAACCGTTGCCTCTTGCCTTAAAAATCTAACTTCCAAAATCAGTATTTGCTGCCACTGCTTCCCATGCATCCAACTCAGCAGTCAACGAGGCAATTTTATTGCGGAACTTGCTATAAGCATACTTACCCAGCACCAAACGCAACGGTGGATTTTCTGATTCCACAACCTTAATTAATGCTTGAGCTGCTTTTTCTGGATCGCCTGGTTGAGTGCCTTCAATTTTTTCTAGGAACTCTAAGAATTTTCCCACAGTTGGTTTGTAGGCATCTATGCTATTGGCAGCACGGTCAAGCGATCGCCCAATAAAATCAGTACGAAAAGGCCCCGGCTCGACAATGGTCACTTTGATACCCAGAGGTGCAACTTCGCCATGTACGGCTTCTGATACACCCTCCAAGGCAAACTTAGCACCACCATAAATGGAAAAACCTAGTTCATTTGTGAATCCAGCAATTGCAGACATATTGATGATATGCCCACTTTTTTGCTGTCTCATAATTGGCAAAACTGCCCGCATGGTATTAATTGCACCGAAAAGGTTGGTATCAAAGTTACGCCGAATTTGTTCATCGCTAACCTCTTCTAGCGCCCCAATTAAACCATATCCAGCATTGTTAACCAACACATCAATTTGTCCAGATGCCTTAACTGCTTCATCGACTGCCGCTTTGACTTGGACGGGATTGGTAACGTCTAGAGAAACTGCCTTAGCTGTATCTGGGTATTGATTGACGAGATCTTGAAGTTGCTCAGGCTTACGGGCAGTAGCAATTAAGCGATCGCCTTTTTTCAGTACTGCTTGAGCTAAATTACGCCCAAAGCCGCTAGAACTACCAGTAATCAACCAAACCTTGGCATTGTTATTAGACACGATAGATTCCGCTGGGTTTTCGATCAGTATTTTAGCTATTAAGTAGCAATACTGGGCATGGGTAAACAGGCAGAGGGGCAGGGGGAAAGGGGCAAGGGGGAGAATGAAAAATTCCTCTTCCCCCTCTGCTCCCTGCTCCCTGCCCCTCTGTCCCCTTGCCAATAAGACTAGAGAGAATTTATAAACTCCTCTACCTTTTCTAAGAGTGGCTGATGTTCAATTTTCTCAGCTAACTCTTGGGCATTTTCATAGCACAATCGCGCCATTTTTTTGCGTTTGGTTGTGGCGTAAAGGCTTCCCATATTTAGCAAAGTAGAAATTTCTCCGAGAGAATCGCCCATTTGTTGGTAAATGGCAATGGCTTGTTTGTAGAACTTCATCGCTTGGCGATGCTGGGCGAGGATACTGTGGGTAAAACCAATGTTGTGAAGGGTTGTTGCTTCGCCAGAGCGATCGCCAATGGCTCGACGTGTCAAAAGAACTTGATAATAAAGCAACAGCGCTTGTTTGGGTTGTCCTAAATCACTATAAACTGAAGCAATATTATTCAAGGTGGTTGCTTCAGCAACTAAATTCTTCACAGCTCGTTGAATCGGCAGTGCTGCTTGAAAATATTCTAGAGCTTCGTCGAACTTGCCTAAAACGTTGTACGCAAACCCAATGCCATTTAGGGTTGTTGCTTCACCGGAAAAGTCACCTACCAATCGACGCATTGTCAAAATTTGGTTTTGTAGTAGCAGTGCGCGTTTCGGTTCTCCTAATCGGGTATAAATCAGGGCTACATCATTGAGAGTAGAAACTTCTCCTTGAACGTCTTGCAATTCCCTGAAAATCAGAAGTGCTTTATCAAAATACTCCAATGCTTGGGAAAAGCGTCCAAGACGGCTGTAGGTAGAACCCAGATTGCTCAGTGCAGTTGCTTGTGCGGAGGCATTACCGATTTCAACAGCAACACAAAGCGCTTGTTGAAACCGCTCTAATGCCCTTTGAGGTTGCCAGCAACCCAGATAAGCTAAACCAAGGTCGTTCAATGTGTAACCTTCCCTAATTCGGTCTGGGATTGCTCTTGCTAGCTGTAAATTCTTAGTCACAAGATCGAGATACTCTTGAAATTTTCCCCGCTGGTAATACTGGTTTGCTTCATCGCGGCGTTGTTCCCACTCTTTGACTGGATTTAAAGATTGCGTCATCTGACCTCAGTTGCACTCTGCGATAAATAGGCAAGACATTTCTTGGGATGAACTCCTCTTAGGTTAGGTTTCCCAGATTTGAGTTAACCTATATCTTCTACCTTTAGATATAAGACGTAAAGAGAGAAGTATGGTATTGTTTCATACTTAAAAGGATACCCATGAAGCAATTCATACAAATACCCCAGTGACTATTGAACTGAGATCCCTGTGATATCAAGCCGACTACGTAGCTGTCTTGATAAAATTTTCTGCAAGATGTCTGTAAAGCCTTTTTATTACCCTAAAGAAGATTTACCTATCCAAAAGACGCGGATGGTTAAATGGTCTATTTCTCCGACGCAGCAAGTCAATTTCAATTAGATGGACGTTGGCATTATATAAACGCTGGCATTTTTTACGGTGTCGGCTCAACCAAGTTCGTCTTTGTTTACAGGAGAAAAGATTTCGATTGAAGTATGAGGATTGCCTGTTGCCTATTTCCTGTTCCCTGTTGCTTTTTAACAGTCTGTATTCCCATTTTTTGGGGGATAGTTCACGATTGCAGAATCTAAACCAGTGAAAACAGGTAAATTAGTATTTGTATAGTGTTTGACTATGCGATCGAACTAACAAGTATTAAAAAGTCTGTTTTTGGCAAACATGAATATAATGCTCTTATTATGAGCATCTACCCATCTCTCAACAAAAAATCATACACACAGCACCGTCGGGGTGAAAATGACTGGCGGTTGTTTTTACGTTTAGTGCCTTATGCCCGTCGCAATAGGGGACTGTTGGCACTGTCGATGTTCTTACTCGTGCCGATCGCCATTGCTAATGCCGTACAACCGCTGTTAATTGGACAACTTATTTCCCTGATCCGCAAGGAACCGAGTACTTACGAATTTCTGAGTAATCGCCCGTTCCCGCAAGCGCTAAATATTTTAGAAGGCTTATTGCTGATTGCGATCGCCATCCGATTGGTGTTCACAGGCTATCAGGGTTATCTCGTACAGAAATTAGGGCAACAAATCACCACCGCAATTCGCCAAGACTTATTTCACCATGTAACATCTCTAGCGGTACGTTTTTTTGACAGGACACCCGTAGGTAAATTAATTACCAGAATCACCAGTGATGTAGAAGTGTTAGGCGATGTCTTTTCTACTGGGGCGATCGGCATCGTGTCCGATTTGTTTTCCATGCTGGTGATTATAGGTTTAATGCTTTCTCTTCAATGGGAACTTGCTTGCTTGTTACTATTGATGCTGTTACCAATTACGTGGGTGACAATTTACTTACAGAAACAGTATCGCAAAGCCAATTACAAAGGGCGGGAAGAACTTTCTATACTCAATTCACAGCTACAAGAAAATGTAGTTGGTATTAACGTAGTGCAGTTGTTCCGCAGAGAAAAATTTAATGCCGAATTATTTCGTGCCACTAACAACCGCTACACTCAGCAAGTAGATAAAAACATCTTTTATGATGCAGCTGTATCCGCAACTTTGGAATGGATTGGACTAGTTGCGATCGCAGGTGTTTTATGGTTGGGTGGTTTGATGCTTTTAGATAAAGACTTGACTTTTGGTACTTTATCGGCATTTATTTTATATGCCCAACGATTATTTGACCCATTAAGGAACTTTGCCGAAAAATTTACCGTAATTCAAGCTGGTTTCACTGCCATTGAACGTGTCGGCGATGTATTAGATGAACCAATAGAAATTCGCGATCGGGCTAATGTGCGCTACTCAATTCTTGATGCTAAATTTGGCTACATAGACGAGATAGTTGCAAATTTAGAATCTCCAGATTTAACTTCCCCGCCCGACTTAGGAGAAATTCGTTTTGAACACGTTTGGTTTGCTTATAAAAACGATGATTATGTAATTAAAGATTTAGATTTCACCATTCATCCTGGTGAAAAAGTGGCATTAGTCGGGCCCACAGGCGCGGGTAAAACTTCTATCATTCGACTTTTATGCCGTCTTTACGAACCCACCCAAGGACGCATTCTCATTGATGGCATAGATATTAAAGAAGTGCCACAAGCGGAACTGCGACGTTACATGGCAGTAATTTTACAAGACGGTTTTGTGTTTGCTGGCGATGTGAAAAGCAACATTTCTTTAGGGGATGGTTATACAATTGAACAGATTCAACAAGTAGCTGAAAAAACCAACATTGCCCAGTTTATAGAAGAGTTACCCGCAAGCTACGATACTCAACTTAGAGAAAGAGGTACAAATATTTCTAGTGGACAAAAGCAACTTTTAGCTTTTGCTCGTGCTGCCATTCGCGATCCTCAAATTTTAGTATTAGATGAAGCCACCGCTAGTTTAGATGTAGGCACAGAAGCTTTAATTCAAGAAGCATTAGACCAGCTTTTGTTCAGACGTACCGCGATTATTATTGCTCACCGTTTGTCTACAATTCGCAATGTAGACCGGATTTTTGTTTTGAAGCGCGGCGAATTAATCGAACAGGGAAGTCACGAACAATTACTGCAACAAGGTGGGCTTTACGCAACCTTACATAACTTGCAGATGTTAGGAACTTAGGCTCCCACTTAGGCGAGGATAGCAAGAAAGGAATATTTAGTAAACAAATTACTTAAATTTTGCGGAATTTGCGGAATATGTAACAAGGTTTGTGGTGAAAATAAAGAAAAGCCTTGTTGCGGGGTAGTTAATGAAACTAGATTTACAGAAATTTTACCAGGCGTGTAACCCTAGTAAAACCTTGGCTGTGGAAAATGCCGAGGATCGAAAATACTATATTGACTTTTCCTCAGTACGCGGTGGCAGGATTATTGAAGAGTTAAAGGAAAATATTACATATTTTTCACCTGATAAGCCTACCTGTGAACTATTTTCGGGACACATTGGGTGCGGCAAATCTACAGAATTGCTTAGACTCAAAGCCGAATTAGAGCAAGCAGATTTTCATGTGGTATATTTTGAGTCTAGCCAAGACTTGGAAATGGGCGATGTTGATATCAGTGATATTTTACTTAGCGTCGCTCGTCGAGTCAGTGAAAGTCTTGATAGCTGGGAAAAATTGGAAATTCCTGAACCCCAAGGCCTAAAAAAAATACTCCAAGGAGCCGCTAAACTGTTGATGACAGAAGTTGAAGTTTCTGGGGAAGCTTTAATTCCTGGCATTGGTAAAGTTTCTGCTAGCACTGATGGTAAATTTGCTGCCGAAGCTAAGATTCCAGGTTTAGGAGAATTGAAAGCTAGTGAGAAAGAAGGAGTCTCACTGGTGGCATTGGGTATTGGCAAAGTTACAGCCAAAGCGAAAAATAGTCCCGAACTTCGCAGCAAGTTAAGAGAATATTTAGGACCGCGGACAAAAAGTATTATTGATGTAATTAACGAAGAACTCCTAGAACCTGCCATTGTTAAATTGAAGGAACGTGGGAAAAAAGGACTGGTGGTAATAGTTGATAATCTCGACCGTGTTGAGACTACTACCAAATCTTGGGGACGACCCCAGCCTGAATATCTATTTGTAGACCGAGGAGAACAATTAACTCAGCTCAAGTGCCATGTTGTTTACACCATGCCTTTAGAATTGATGTTTTCCAATGACTTGAGCCGATTGACACAGCGATTTATGGTATATCCAAAAGTCTTACCTATGGTGCCAGTGCAATTACGCGATGGTAGTGAATGTCCCGAAGGTATGGCACTCTTGGCACAGATGATACTAGCCAGAGCTTACCCTGATTTTCAGCCAGAGGAACGCTTCGCTTGGATTACTGAGATTTTTGATACACCAGAAACATTAAAAAGACTCTGCCGAATTAGTGGCGGTCATGTGCGCGAATTACTCAGACTGCTTAATGATTGGATCAAAAAAGAAAGAAAACTGCCTTTATCGCGTGCAGGGTTAGAAACTGTAATTAGAGCCTACCGCAATCAAATGACCTTAGCAATCACAGATGATGAATGGGACTTGTTACGGCAAGTACAACAGCGGAAATGGGTAAGTGGCGATGAAGGATACCGAATTTTGGTACACAGTAGATTCGTCTATGAATACCGAGACAATGATGGGTCTTGGTTTGAAATTAATCCGATTTTGGCAGAAGCTACGGAATTGAAGTGTTGAGAGACGCGATGAATCGCGTCTGTACAAGAGAGATGCGATTCATCGCGTCTGTACAAGAAAGAATTATTCTCCCCACACCCCCATCTCCCCATCCACAGGTCTAGCTATGAATGAGCCGCAATCGATCGCAACTGATAATGAAAATTCTTTACAAGAATTATTATGGGCGATCGCTACTTCTCAAGCAGAATTTTCGCTGATTTTGGCACTTTGTAATGGTGCTAGTTTGCGAAGGCGTTTGATGGAAAGTCTACAAGCATCCAGCGATTTGCAAATTCGAGAGATAGTTTTGGATAAATCGGTTAAAACATTTTTTCAAACTATCCAAAACTTACTTGGTTCTGAACATCCGCAAGCGTTGGTAGTATCTGGTTTAGAATCAGTGACTCAGCTAGAACTAATCCTCAATGGTGCTAATCAGGTGAGGGAGGAGTTTAGAAAAAATTTTCACTTTCCGTTAGTGTTGTGGGTAACGGATGATGTGCTGCACAAACTGATGCGATTAGCACCAGATTTACACAGTTGGAGTACAACTGTGGAATTTGCGATCGCCACTGACGATCTAATTGATTTTATCGAACAAACTGCTGATGATGTCTTTGAAAAAATCTTAGCTGCTGGTGCTGGTAGATATCTCGATAGTACGGCGCTGAATTTACAAGTTGGCTCTCCACGCCGGGTTGAATTGGAGTCAGCATGGCACGATTTACAAAATCGTCGTTTGAATCTAAACCCAGAACTAGAAGCAAGTTTGGAATTTATGCTCGGTCGAGCAAATTCTAATTCACTGGAATTGTCAAGGCAATATTACGAGCGGAGTTTAGCACTTTTTGTCCGCGATTCTCCATCACCCCGCTTTTTAGAACGACGTGCGTGCTTACTCTACTCTCTTGGACTTTGGTGGCGTACCTATGCATTATTAAACCACCCAGAAAAAGACCTTGCCATTGGTTTTGCTAAAGATTATTTTCAGGAATGTATTGAGGTATTTGAACAAGCTAACCGCGAAGATTTGGTAGCAAAATTTATTAATGCTTTGGGTTCTGTATTACAAAGTCTGCAACAGTGGGAAGAGTTAGAAGCTGTTGCTAACAAAGCAATTGCGCTGCATCAAACCTATCCCAATCAGTTTAAATTAGCCAGAGCTTATAGCTATCTAGCTGAGGTGCTAATTGCTAAATCAGCTTGGAACGAGGCAAAGCAAACAGCCGAAGAAGCGCTTTCTTTGCTGGATAACGTGCAAATTGATGCATCTTTGCCAATCTCGGAAGAGATGAAAGCAGATTTAGACTGGGAAAGATCGTATCATCGGGGTTGGTATTTGTTTGCATTGGCGCGATCGCAATCTGCACTCAATCAACCAGAAGCAGCACTGCAAACTTTAGAAACTGCGAGAACAGAAACCAAAGTTCAATACGATCCAGAACTTTACATTCAAATTTTGGCAGAGTTACGAACCAAGTACTTTCAAAAAGGTGAATATCGGACTGCATTTCATCTTAAACAAGAAGGGCGATCGCTCGAACAACAATATCGTTTCCGTGCTTTCATTGGTGCGGGTAGATTACAAGCTCAACAAACAGTAAATAACCCGGCTTTGCCATCCGTTGAACAACAAGCAACAGTAGCGACAGAAATTGCAGCTTCCGGAAGACAACAAGATATTAATCGCCTCATCGAGCGTATGGCTCAACATGACCGCAAACTAACAATTATTCACGGACAATCAGGTGTTGGTAAAAGTTCAATTTTACAAGCTGGATTAATTCCGGCATTAAAACAAAGATCCATTGGCATTCGTGACGTTTTACCTGTTTTACAACAAGTTTATCCAGATTGGATTATTGAATTAGGTAATCGTTTACGAGATGCTCTTGCTGACTTACCGCGCATTCCCTATGAAGGCAGAAGTTATGAATACTCACCTATTCAAACAGGAGATATAGAAGCACAAAAGTGTATCATTGAACAATTAAAAAAACATGAAGATTATAACCTGCTGACAGTTTTAATATTCGATCAATTTGAAGAATTTTTCTTTATTTACAAAGATCCAAGCAGTAGACGCAAATTTTATGAATTTTTGCGTGAATGTTTAGATATTCCTTATGTAAAGGTAATTTTGTCTTTGCGGGAAGATTATTTACATTATTTATTGGAATGCAATAATCGCCTTGCCAACTTTGATGTAATCAATAATAATATTTTAGACAAAGATATTCTTTATTACTTAGATAACTTCTCATTAGAAGATGCTAAATTAATCATTCAAAACTTAACTCAAAACAGCCAGTTAGTTTTAGAAACACTATTAATTGATGAATTAGTCAAGGATTTAGCCAGAGACTTAGGTGAAGTACGTCCCATTGAATTACAAGTTGTGGGAGCGCAACTACAAACAGAAAAAATAACCAAGCTAGAACAATATCAGCAACATGGCCCGAAAGAAAACTTTGTGGGGCGATTTTTAGAAGAAATTGTCAAAGACTGTGGTACTGATAACGAACAAATAGCCAAACTAGTTTTATATCTGCTCACAGATGAAAATAATACCCGCCCTTTAAAAACTCGCGCTGATTTGGAATTAGAGTTAGATGTAAAAACTGAAAAACTCGACTTAGTTTTAGAAATCTTAGTGCAATCAGGTTTAGTCTTAAGAGTACCAGCATCACCAACTGACCGCTATCAATTAGTACACGATTATTTAGTACCATTTGTTCGCCAACAACAATCAGCTAGATTAATTGCTGAGTTGGAAAAGGAGAGAGAGCAACGAAAGCTCACAGAAGCAAAACTTAATGAAGTCCTCAAACAACAACTTTTAGAAACACGCCAGGGACTGCTTTGGAAAGTAACACTGGGAACCATATCTGGAGCATTAGCAATATTCTTGCCTCTGGTGTTAGTAAGTCAGAATAATACCCAACTCACATCTATGAGTACGGAAGTAAAAGGTCTACTGAAATCAAATCAAGATTTAGAGGCACTGGTCAAAAGTATCAAAGCAGGTAAACGACTGCAACAATGGTGGTCAGTTGGCGTAAAACCCGAAACGGAAATGCAAGT
The DNA here is from genome assembly GCF_963920935.1 of Nostoc sp. CCY 9925. Classification (NCBI taxonomy): domain Bacteria; kingdom Bacillati; phylum Cyanobacteriota; class Cyanophyceae; order Nostocales; family Nostocaceae; genus Nostoc; species Nostoc sp. CCY 9925. The sequence goes on from NZ_CAWUDO010000003.1 coordinate 51,200, forward strand.
AAAGACTGCATTACAAGATGTAGTTTATACCATAAAAGAGCGTAACAGCCTAGAAGGACATAGCGATGCTGTCACCAGTGTTAGTTTTAGTCCTGACGGGAAAATGGTAGCTTCTGGCAGTGCAGACGGTATGGTAATAATTTGGAATCGGAGTGGCAAACAAATCACAAGTTTTAAAGCCCACGAAAAGAAAATTACTCATCTTGGCTTCAGTCCTAACAGTGAAAAAATACTTTCTGCCAGTGAAGATAAAACTCTGAAATTGTGGAATTTAGAAGGTAAAGAAATTGTCAATTTTAAAGGACATGAAGAACAGATTACTTGTTTTAGCTTCAGCCCCAATGGTCAGAAAGTGATTTCTGGTAGTGACGACAAAACTTTAAAACTTTGGAATTTGGATGGCAAAGAAATCAAAACTTTCACGGGACATACGCAGAGTATTAACAGTGTCAGCTTCAGCCCCAATGGTCAGATGATTGCTTCTATTTCTACGAGCCAAGGTACAAGCGAAAAAGACAAAAACCTGAAATTATGGAGTCTAGATGCAAAAATAATTAAAACATTTAATGATATTGGTGATAGGGTAAGTTTTAGCTACGATGGTCAAACTATTTTTGTCGAAAATAATGGTTTTATTACATCCAGGCGTCTTGACGGCTCTTTTATAAAATCGTTTTATATTTCCTCTGAAACTAACCAAAGTCTAGTTTTTAGCCGTGACGGTCAGACTATTTACTCGTCTGGTTTCTCAAAAGACATTAGCTCATCAAAAGATAGTCTAAGTGCATCAATTTTAGAAGTTAATACTAACAATATAGTTAACTTTGATTTCACAGGACATAGAAATGCAATTACTAGTGTTAGCCTCAGCCCAGATGGTAAGATGCTCGCTTCTGGAAGTGAGGACAAAACTGTCAAACTCTGGAGTCTAGAAAGCAGAAACTTCCAATCTTTTGATAGAGATGGGGTAATAAAAAAGGTAAATTTCAGTCCAGATGGTCAGATAGTTACCTCCCTTGATAATGATAACAATGAAGTAAAACTTTTGCGGCGTGATGGCACTCTCAAGACAACATTACCAGGAAGTAATTCAGATATTATTTTTCCTGACAATAGTCATAAAATAGTTTCTGCTAGTCAGCTAAGTATATTAGAACTATCGCAGCAGGATGGTACTTTTTTTAAAATTTACGATGGTGAATTGATTGATGGTAGTTTCAGCCCAGACAAACGAACTATTGCCCTAGTAAGAAATGATAATACTGTAGAACTATCTTCAAGTAATGGTAAATTGATTAAAATTCTCAAAGGTCATAAAGGTAGAGTATTTCAGATTAGTTTTAGCAAAAATGGAGAAACTCTTGCTACAGCTAGTGAAGATAAAACTATCAAAATTTGGCAGCGGGATGGCACACTCATTGCCACTCTGGATAGCTTGAATATTAATAAGGTATCTCGAATTAGCTACAACGCAGATGGAAAAATTAACGAGATATTTCCAATTAACTTCAGTCCGAATGGAAAAATTATTGTTACAGTTCATGAAAATAAAACTGTTAAACTCTGGCAAAGCAATGGAACACTTGTTACCAGCTTTAATGGTGAGATCGAAAACATTGGTTTCAGTCGGAATAGCGAAACCTTGGCTATTTTGGATAACTATAACACCCTAAAATTTATAGATAAAAACGGTAAATTGATTAAAAATCTGAAATCCGATCGTCAAATGTCAGTTAATTTCAGTCCTGATGGCGAGATCGTAGCTATTGAAAATCGAGTGCAAAGTGACGATCAAAATATCTTAGAACTATGGCGTATGGATGGGACTTTCCTGACAAAGCTTCAGAATAAAGAGAAAAGTAGCTATATTAGAACCTCTGGTTTTATACCTGATAGTCAGATGATTTTTGGTTACGATATTCGTTCTGGTAAACGATATTTTTGGAGGCTTGATGGCTCTCTGATCTCAAATTTTGATAAAGACATAAAGAGTTTTAGCCCTAATTATCAGACCTTGGCTACTTTTGAAGACAATAATAAGGTAAAACTTTGGAAGCGTGACGGTACACTAATTAGAACTATTCAATTAAAAAATCAGAAAGGAAACTTCAGGGATAGTTATTATTCGGAAATAAAATTTAGTCCAGACGGACAAATATTAATTATATACACAGGCTTTGGTATAGTAGAAATGTGGCGAACTGACGGCACTTTTATTAAAAGTTTTGAGTGTCTTGCTGATAAAAATATTGAGCAATTTGGGGATGATACTTTCTGTGAAAGCCAACCAATTTTGAGTTTTAGTTCAGATAGTCAAACCTTAGCTATCCGCACTAATAAAAATGAAGTACAATTCTGGGTAATCAATGGTGATGATAAGATAAAAGTAAAGCTATTAAAAACTATCAAGGTAGAAAGTAATCGGATTGAAAGTATAGAGTCTATTCCTAATAGCAATAAAATAGCAATTGTTGGGAGTGATGATATAGTAAAATTATGGGATTTTTCCGAACAATCAGGCAAAGAACCTCAAATATTAAGGAATTTACTAGGGCATAAAAATTTGATAAACAGTTTGAGTATCAACCCTAAAAGTGGAATAGTTGCTTCAGCAAGCCATGACAGAACTGTGAAACTTTGGCAGCGTGATGGTACTTTTTTTTATACTTTCACTGGACATAAAAATAAGGTAAACAGTGTCAGTTTTAGCCAAGATGGTAAGCTGACTGCCTCAGGAAGTGATGACAAAAGCGTTAAAGTCTGGCAAGCCGATGGCAAGGTAATTAAATCTTTTGAGGAGCATGGTAACAAGGTAACAAGCGTAAGTTTCAGCCCAGACGGTAAAATTATTGCCTCTGCTAGTCAAGACAATACGATAAAGCTTTGGAGTCTAGATAGCAAAGACAGTAAAAGTTTAGCAACTTTAAACGGAGAAGAACCTATGACCAGTGTCAGTTTCAGCCCAGATGGCAAAATGATTGCCTCTGCTGGTGTGACAAAAGTGAAACTTTGGAGCATTGATGGTACTTTACTGACAACTTACGATCGCTTTGGCAACACTAATGTCACTTTTAGCCCAGATGGTAAAAGTATTGCATCTGGCGGTAAGGAAATTTTGGTATGGGATTTTGACTTAAATCAACTTCTCAAGCGCGGTTGTGAGATAGCGCGTGATTATCTTAAGAATAACCCGAAGGCAGAAAGCGATCGCCATATCTGTGACGATATATATAGCAGGCAACAGGCAATAGGCAACAGGCTTGAAAGTTTCTTGGTGTCGGGGTTTTACCCTCAAAAAAATAGCAACTCCAGCACCTAAGGACTGAAGTTGCCGCACTTTCACATTTAAGCCAACGCTGCCACTTTCTCTAACAATCCTTGAAACAACCGTAAGCCATCGCTATTGCCCAACGTCGCATCAGACGCCCTTTCTGGGTGAGGCATCATACCCAAAACATTGCCTTGGCGATCGCAAATCCCGGCAATGTTGTTCAATGAACCATTGGGATTCTCTCCTCCATAGCGGAACAAGACTTGGCCGTTATCTTCAATTTCTGCCAAAGTGGCTGGGTCAGCGTAGAATCGACCTTCGCCGTGAGCAATGGGCAAAGTGATAACTTCATCATCGTTATAAGCTTGCGTCCAAGGGAGATTGGTACGCTCAACTTTTATCGAAACGCGATCGCAAATAAAATGCAAATCTCGATTTTTGGTCAACACCCCCGGCAACAGACCAGCTTCAGTTAATACCTGAAAACCATTGCAAATACCGAGGACAAACTTACCTTTTTGGGCGTGTTCGATAACCTGCTGCATCACAGGCGAAAACCGGGCGATGGCACCACACCGAAGATAATCCCCGTAACTAAAGCCACCAGGTATCACAACAACATCCAGATCGGTAATGTCTGTGTCTTGATGCCAAACCATGCGAGTTGGTTGCCCTAACAAATCTCTGGTGACATAAGCGACATCGCGATCGCAATTAGAACCAGGAAAAACAACAACACCGAATTTAGTCATTTGTCAATTGGATTAGGGAATGGGGCATTGGGCATGGGGCATGGGGCATTGGGGACTGGAGAGTAGAGAATGAGGAATGAGCGTTGGTTATGAATTATTCTCCCTGCCCCTATGCCTCTTTCCATGCGCTATGCCCCATACCCCATGCCCAGTCTTTAAAAGACTCCCGTCTGTGATTCGACCTCAATCAAATCAAAGCGATAATTCTCAATCACCGTATTTGCTAGCATTTGGTCACAAATGTTATTGAGGTCGTGACGCGCTTTTTTCTCATCAGGCGAGACGATGATTAGTTCAATGTACTTACCAATCCTTACTTGCTCGACGTTATCGTATCCCAGCTGCTGAAGACCGGATTGTACAGCCACACCAGCAGGGTCTAAGACTGAAGGACGAAGTGTCACGTGAATTTTGGCTAGATACTTCCTTTGCACGGCTTTTTGCTGAATGCTGCGATCGCTATACTATAACTTTCTGTTCCAACTGAGTGAAAATAAGATTACGAAGCAGTTAGAGTTAATTTATTAATTAGCCAGTCCAACAGCTTCAAATTACAGTGGCATATTTAAATAATTGTCTATGACAGTCATACGCACCCGCAGTCAAGAGCGTATTTTGAACCTGCTAAAAACCATCAAAAAAGGCATTTCTGCCCAGGATATTTATGTAGAACTACGTAACAGCAATCAAGGTATGGGTTTAGCGACGGTTTACCGCTCCTTAGAAGCCTTAAAACTAGAAGGCATGGTACAAATGCGGAATTTGGCTAACGGTGAAGCCCTTTACAGCCTAACGCAGCAAGACAAACACCACCTTACTTGCTTGCAATGCGGTATCTCAATTCAAATTAATCAATGCCCCGTCCACAACCTAGAAGACCAGTTAGAAGCCAACCATAAATTTAAAATTTTTTACCACACCCTAGAGTTTTTTGGCTTGTGTAGCCAATGCCAGACTTTATAAAGCGTATGGGGCATTGGGCAAACATTGAGTGTGGGAGGTGTGGGAGGATGGGGAAGCATTAATTCTTTTTCCCCCCACACTCCCCACACTCCCCACACTCCCCACCCCCACACCTCACCCAGGCCGATTATTATTCACTGTTGATATTTGCCCACCAAACAAGGGGTTAGAGTTTCCATTACTAGCGTCTGCAACAATGGAACGCATTCCTTCTAGGGTGGCAGGAATAGTCCGCGGGTCCATAAACATGACCTTACTACTCTCGCTGCTGCCAATCTTTGTACCCATTTCTAAATAATTTTGGGCGAGTAAAAACTGCAACGCTTGTTGTGCGTTTGTTTCAGATTTGAGAGTATTGGTAATAATTTGCAGTGCCTCTGCGGTTGCTTGGGCTTTGAGAACTTGTTGCTGACGTTCAGCTTGCGCTTGCAAAACAATGGTTTTTTGTTGCGCTTCTGCTTGCAGAATTGTCGCTTTTTGACGAGCTTCAGCATCTAAGATTTGTGCCTCAGCTTTACCTCTAGCGCTATTAATGGCAGCTTCTCTTTCACCCTCAGAATTGAGAATTGCTGCTCGTCGCCGCCGTTCTGCCGACATTTGCAATTCCATTGATTCCTGCACTGCTTGAGAAGGAATAATATCGCGCAATTCTACCCGCGTCACTTTTACGCCCCAAGGGTCAGTGGCAACGTCCAAATCTTGCAACAAAAGTTCATTGATTTGGGTACGAGCAGTAAAGGTTTGATCCAGTTCCAATTGTCCCATTTCCGAGCGAATTTGGGTAAGTACCAAGTTCACCATTGCCGACTGGAGATTTTCAACCTTATACCAGGCTTTTTCCATATCTACGATGCGCCAATAAACCACCGCATCCACTTCAATGCTCACGTTGTCGCGGGTGATGCATTTTTGGGGAGGAATATCTAAGACTTTTTCGCGGATAGTTTCTTTGTAAACAATTTTATCCAGAAAAGGAATGACAAAATTTAGACCTGGTTCCAGCTTTTTGTTGTAGCTACCCAATCTTTCCACCAAAGCTTCATTACCTTGATTGACGACTTTCACAGATCCCGCTACAGCAGAACCACCAAGGGCTAAAAAGACTAGTAAAAATAACTGTTCCATTGTAAATCTCCTGATTTTTTAATTAAATATCTATCACTTGAAAGGGGAAATATCGGGGAATGGGACTGGGAGATGAGGGAGGGAGCAAGGGAGAAGAGTTTTTCCCCTCTGCCCCCTTCTCCCTGCCCCCCTGCCTCTTCCAAAATCACTAAGAATGCAACAAATTTTCTGGTATCACAATCAACGTGGTGCCTTCTCTCCTGACCACATAAACTTTTTGATGAGGCTCTATGCTGAATTTGTCATCCTCACATCGTGCTTGCCAAGAATTTCCCTCATACAGAACTCGCCCTGTTTTCCCAGGTGGAATTTCTGTAAGGGTTTCAGCTGTGACTGCATCTTGAATTTTTGACTTTCGTCGTCGCGGTTGCAAAAAGCGACGGGAAAGCACAATTAGTGTTGTGGAGAGCAACAGCCAAACTAGAATTTGCAACCATAAATTTGTCAAACCGACTGTAGACAACAGGGCCACGACAAAAGCGCTAATTCCCATCATGAAAGCAACGAAGGCCGATGGTGAGAACAGTTCCATTAAACATAGAATTGCTCCTGCAAGAAGCCAAATTAAAGCAAAACTTGGCATAGCGCTATCCTAAGAGTCTAGATTGACGTAAATGCATTTATAAGATTAGATACACCCAGAAGTAGGCTATTAACGGAAAGCAAAATTTGGTTTTTTTACCAATAATTTTGATACTTTCAGTAACAAGGTGTAGCCAGGGGTACACAAGTCCAGTCTATTCTAGCCTTCTAGTTGTTGACAGCTAAATTTAATCGAAATTTATGAGTTGATATGATTTCTACTCAACGGATAATTTATTGTATCAATCCAACCTGTAATATCCCCATTAACCCTGAGGAAAATACTGTTTGTGCCAGTTGTCAAACTCCCCTAGTTCACCGCTATCTTTGGGCTGCTAGCTCGTTATCTGCTAAAGTACCACCAGGCACTAAGGTAGCAAATAGATATGAGGTAATTAGACACCAAGTTTGGCTGGATACTCTACCAGGACTGCTGCCAGATGTACCTGAGGAATTGCCAAAAGCAGTAATTCCTTATTTACGGTTATATCAAGAACGGCTACATTTACCCCAGGTTTATGGATTTGCTCGTGATGTTGAGGGCGATACAGGTGATATTCTCTTATTGGAAAATGTGCCGATAGATGAAACAGGACATATTTACCCAAGTATTGCTGAGGCATGGGAGCAAGCAACGGCGGTACGACAAGTTTATTGGCTGTGGCAAATTCTCCAACTTTGGACACCTTTATCAGAATGGGGACTCACTGGTAGTTTATTGGTACAAGATAATTTGAGAGTCCAAGGTTGGTCTGTGCGACTGTTAGAACTTGTAGAGACGTTTGATGAAACGTCTCTACAAGATTTAGGACAGTGTTGGCAGGCTTGGGTGGCGTCTGCAAAAACATCAGTAGCTAAACAGTTGCAAAATATAGTCCAGCAGATGTGTGAAACTCAGGTGGAGTTAGATGCTATTGCTACTCAACTCAATAATTTATTACTAGCATCTGCGGCAGAATTGCCGTTAAGTCTCAAGGTAGCAGGCTCCACAGATCCTGGCTTAGTAATGCCGCAAAATGAAGATACTTGCTATCCTAATGGTTTTAGTGATTTGGACGATCGCTTAGTGCCTTATTTGTCGATTGTTTGCGATGGCATTGGTGGACATGAAGGCGGTGAGGTTGCTAGCCGATTAGCAGTGGAATCTGTGAAGTTGCAACTTCGCGTTTTGTTAGCGGAAGTAGCAGCACAAAATCAACTTGTATCACCAGAGTTGTTGCAAGAACAACTAGAAGCAAGCTTGCGGGTGGCAAATAATGTGATTTCTGCCCGCAATAACGAGCAAAAACGTCAAGGCAGAGAACGCATGGCGGCAACCATTGTTATGGCCGTGCAAGTTCCACAACAAATTGAGACTATTTCTGGCTGGCAATCAAACAATAGCCATGAACTATACTTAGCTAATGTTGGCGATAGCCGTGCCTATTGGATTACTCCTAATTATTGTCAGCTATTAACAATAGATGATGATGTGGCAGCGCGAGAAGTACGTTTTGCTAAAAGCTTGTATCGCAAAGCACTCTTAAGACCAGATGCTACTGCCCTAACTCAAGCATTGGGAACAAGAGATTCAGAATCTTTGCGTCTGCGGATTCAGCGTTTCATCGTCGAAGAAGATGGTATCTTGCTAATATGTTCTGATGGTTTAAGCGATCGCAACTTAGTAGAACAATCTTGGCAGGATTATGCAAAACCTGTGTTCGCGGGTGAAGTTACAGTTGAAGATGCTGTCCGCAACTGGATTAACCTGGCAAACGAAAAAAATGGGCGTGATAATATCTCGGTCGTTCTGACTTATTGCCGTGTTTCCCCAGAATATGTAGCACCTGTTACTCCGACGCCGCCAGTAGAAATTCTAGAACCAGAAATAGAAGAACCAGAAGAACAAGAAGAATTACAAGCACAAGAAGAAGAACCAACTTCCTTCACAGAAAGTTCGCAAGCGCTACTAGATTTGCATCTAGATTTGGATATTCCAGAGGAACCAGTTACAACCTCTACAACCCCAGAAATTCCACCAACTTTAATCGAAAAACCTCGTTTGCGTAAACCTTTACTAATGCTGGGCGGAGTGTTGGCGCTGCTAGGGGGTACAAGTCTGGGATTATTTGCTTGGTGGCAAATTAATCCTCAAAGTTTTGAGCAAGTATGTCGGCAATTTCCTTCAAAGGTACAGCAAGTATGTCCGCGTGGTAAATTTTAAAGGGTGTATTCCATTCAATTAAAAGCGGGAGCGGCTTCGCTCAACTCGGAAGTGGTGTAGTAAAACTTTAAGTCGTTTACTGTTACTGTGGAGCGATCGCTTCTGCCCCTAACCATAAAAATAACCTCTGGAAGCGATCGCACTTTACATGGTGCAATTGTACTTCCTCAGAGGTTATTGTTCAGTCGTTTTATGAATTGTTGAACCGAATTATGTATTGTATAACTTTTTTATTTGTTATACGACTTTTTTATTGTTGTACAATTATTCTTCCACAACACAATAGACTATTCCACCGTTACAGACTTGGCCAAATTTCTTGGCTGATCGACATCTAAACCACGACGCGCAGCAATGTGATAAGCCAATAGTTGCAAAGGTACAACTGTGAGGAGGGGAGAAAGTAATTCTTCGACGTGGGAGACAGGGAGTAAATCATTAAAAATTTCCGCAGCTTCGCCATCGTTGACGGGAGTCACGCCAATTAAGCGAGAATCTCTAGCTTTGGCTTCTTGGGCATTGGAAATAACCTTTTCATATACACTACCAGGAATTGCGATCGCCACTACTGGTACTTTCGCATCTAAAAGTGCGATGGGACCATGTTTCATCTCTCCAGCTGGATATCCTTCAGCGTGAATGTAGCTAATTTCTTTTAATTTCAACGCCCCTTCTAAAGCAATTGGAAAGTTAATTCCTCTACCCACAAAAATAAAATCTTGGGTTTCGGCAAATTCGTGGGCTAGCTGTTCGCTTAAAGTTTCCTGACTTTCTAATGTTGACTCAATGTCTTTAGGAATTTGTCGCAAGCCATTAATAATTTTCTCTAAAGTTTCTTTTGAAACTGTTTGCCGATGAGCTGCTAAATCTAATGCCAATGCATAAAACGCCATTAATTGGGCAGTAAAAGTTTTTGTCGCCGCTACCCCAATTTCAATTCCCGCTAAGGTACTAATGATATGCGGCACTAAATGACCAAGGCTGCTTTCTGGACGATTAGTAATACCTAAAAGTCGCGCTTGATATTTGGCTTCTTTCCCTTGGCGGCGTTCTTTTTCCATGGTCAAAGCTGCTAGAGTATCAGCAGTTTCACCTGATTGAGTAACGCCAATAATCAAAGTATTGGATGTCAATGGTGATGGGGCATAGCGATACTCAGAAGCGTAATGTACCTGGGTTGAAATTCCTGCTAATTGTTCGATTAAATATTTGCCAATTAATGCTGCGTGCCAACTTGTACCACAAGCAACGATGTGAATTTGTTCTAAATCTGTGTATAAATTTTCAGGTAAACCTAGATTGATCGGCGATCGCGCATTTTCTTCTAAATTATTAAAATAAGCTTCTAAACTAGCTCTCACTACCCCAGGTTGCTCGTGAATTTCCTTGAGCATGAAATGTTTGAATCCCTGTTTTTCTACCATCGTGGGATTCAAGTTGAGTAGTCGGGGTTGTTTTTTGAGCCTATCGCCAGCAAAATTGTAAATCTCAACACCCAATGGTGTCAGGCGGGCAATTTCGCCATTTTCCAAAGGTAGCACCGCACGGGTATAGGCAACGATCGCTGGTGTGTCGGAGGCACAAAAGAACTCTCCTTGACCAAAACCAATCACCAAAGGTGCTTGTTGGCGAACAGCAATCAATTCATCGGGATAATCAGCACAAACGACTGCGAGTGCAAATGCCCCTTCTAGGTGGTTAACAGCTTGGCGAACTGCATCTAGGAAAGGAGATGATGAGTTAGATGAGGGGGGAAAATTCTTTAAAAATTCCGCGATGAGGTGGGGGATAACTTCGGTATCGGTTTCAGAACGAAAAACGTGTCCTTTTGCTTTGAGTTCTTCGCGTAAATCCCGGTAATTTTCGATAATGCCATTTTGCACCACCGCCACTCGCATTGCGGTATCCATGTGGGGATGGGCGTTGTACTCTTCTGGTTTACCATGAGTCGCCCAGCGAGTGTGACCAATACCAATTTGGGCAGGGGTTTCCATTTGTTCGAGTTTGGAACGTAGGTTATGCAGTTTGCCCTTTGCCCGCACACAATTAACCTCACCTTCCCAAACAGTGGCGATTCCAGCGGAATCATAGCCCCTGTACTCTAGTTTCTCCAGCCCAGCCAGTAAAATGTCTGTTGCAGCTTGAGTGCCTATATATCCAACAATTCCGCACATTGCTCACACCACTTTTTTTCAGGATGATTAAATCCAGTATAGTTGTTACCACAAATTGGGTGTTTTGCAAAGAAAAAAGGGGGCTATTTGCTCCCTCTCCCACTAGGTATTGTTATAGATTTTGAGTTTTGACAGCGGATTCTGCGTTTTTGACTCGAAGCTACCAGGGCAGCTTCTCGGATTTAGATACTCAGAGATTTTATCCCCAATCTAAAATTACGATTTTGTAAGGTGGGCAGTACTCAATACCAGTTGACCAAGAGGTGGAAGGGGGAAAGGATTCAAGCCCATAACTTTAGTTATGGGGTTCTTTTTCCCTTTTCCCCTTCGCTTTTCTCTGCCCGAAGGGCGTTGACACCTCGTTTGGAGATCAAAAGATGGCACTGGTTCCCCTACAATCCTAAAGATGCTTGCTATTGAAACACTTGAAATTGTTGAGTGCTGAGTTCCGAGTTCTGAGTGAAGAATCAAGAAATTATTTTTTTAATTTACTTGTTTGTATCTCAGCACTAGGCACTCAGCACTCGGCACTCGGCACGAGCCTTTTAGTAAGCCAGACCCATACTGCGAGTTGTTTCAGCACCCAGGTAAACCCGGATGCTCAAAAAGTCGGTGGGACAGGCGGTTTCGCAACGCTTACAGCCTACACAATCTTCGGTACGGGGTGAAGAGGCAATTTGAGCAGCTTTGCAGCCATCCCAAGGAACCATCTCCAGTACGTCAGTGGGGCAAGCGCGGACGCATTGGGTGCAGCCAATGCAGGTATCGTAGATTTTTACGGTATGAGACATTGAAAAAACGGCTCCTTTCGAGTGTTCTTCTCTGCGAAAGAATCATAATCAACGCATAGTTTACCGCAGTGCTTGATAGGCCGTAGTCAAAAGGCTACATAACTTCAAACAATTTAATAAGCACGTTAGAAAATTTGTTTTTACGAGATCGTCCCTATTGACCTCTAAATTAGCAACATTATAAATGACGTATTTACCCTACTCATTTACCATAATATGGTTTGATAGTAAAGTCATCTACAAAAAAATCAATTCCCAAGATGAGATAAGAAAGTTATCTATAGTACTTATTGATCGCATACTATACTAATGTCAAATACAGCAAATTTGTAACAAAATATTAAATATTTAGCAAAAGTTTCAAATTAAGTGTTGAGATAATGTATTTTAACGATCGCCTGGTCTGAGCAGGTAGGCGATCGCAAGTTTCGATTGAGAACAGCATCTTTGTTGAGAATAAAACGATGAAACTCTAATACAGCAGAATTGGTGAAGTCAGATTTAGAATAGCCTCGAAACGTGGCTTTTAGAGCTAGAGAGCGTACTTCACGCTTGTCAAAATCTGCTGTATATCCTCGATAACGAGCTATGTTTTGAAACAATTATGCGATCAGCTCACATAACTAACAGAAAAAACAGCGATCGCCCTGAGTATTTATCAGCGATCGCTCACCAAGAATTTCTATATTTAGATTTTTAATTCTGGCAAATTTATAATTTTTACTCCCAGATGTTTTAGAGTATTTCCGAACTGGCAAATTCATCATTAATTAGAGAGAATTTTGTTTGAATAACTGGCTCACTCGCTATTTCAATCAATTCTTCTTGTGCAGGCTTGACATCAGCAAACTTATCTTTTGTATACTCCGTTTCTCTAATTTCGCGAGCAATACTTTCCAGTAGCCACAGTTGTTCTTCCACAGACAAGGCACGGATGGAGCGCTCAATTGCTAGTAAATTCGATGATATCATTTTGCTTGTGATTTCCAAAAAGGTGTATTTTTCAAAGCTATTATACTCAGTCTATCCGGTTAATCCAGAGCATCGCAAATTCGTCATCATTTTTTCCACGTCTATCTTTTCACAAATTAAATGAGATTGCTATAAATAACCATCAGCCAGTTTTATGACATTTTAATTAAGTATTACTGCCCAATCAAAATGTAGGGTAAGCTTGTTACATGAATTACGAAACAGCTCGGAAACTCCTGATAGATCAGACAATCCCAACTAAGGATTACCCAGATGCGCTGTTAGAGCGTATGAAACATGGGAAACCCCCAGTACCTGGTCAAATCACCTCAATTTTGTTGGCATTGAAAGTAGTGTTTGAAGCCCTCAAAGACGCCCCCACCTTAGACCGAGAACTGGTTTTGGCACTTTATCAGTTAAGCATCAAAACGCAACAGCTATTTGCCGCAGGACGTAAAGCTGGCATTGATTGGCCGCCACTACTCAAGGAAGATTTGTTACGAATTTCCTTAGGATCTGAAAGTATCTTTTCGGGCACATGGCAAACCTTAGCTTCCGTGAGTTTGGAGAAATTGTGAACAAGAGAATTGGAGAGTGGGAAATAGGGAGATGAGGGGGATGAGGGAGACACGGAGAATAATCAATGCCCAATGCCCCATGCCCCATACTCACTACCGAATTTGCAATTCCTTTTCTAACTTATCTAAATCTGTTTTGAGTAAAATCGTCATTTGGCCGGTAAAAGCTTTGCCTGTTTTGGGTTGGGCAATTTCGACCCAATACACATAGCGCGAACCTACTCGTAATTCTCCTTTTAAAGCTTCTCGAATGGGAGTTTTGGCAAGACGCGCTGAGTTAACAGTCTTTTGGCTGGGGTATTGATACACAACTTCGGCGCGATCGTAGTCTTGATAAATCTCCAAGCCATAAATCACCCGCAAGGATTCTTGGAGGCGATCGAATGTCATACCGTTAATGGCATCATACATAGCAATGCGCTCACTGCGAATTGTGCCACGGTCTTTGGAAAACTCTACTCTACCAGGAGGCAATACCGACGCTTGAAAAGTGAATCGTTGAGCAGCTGTATCAGTTTTTTGCACATACAATTGCTCCCCATTCCTGGGACGGAGTGTGGGATGTGCTTTAATCCAAGTGCCTACTTCTTCTGTACTTTGTCCTGGTAAAGCATTAACTTTGGCATCAAAAAGCGTTCCCACGCATAGCCAAGGCACTAGAGAAAAAGACAAAATTAAAACTTTAAGCAGAGATTTTTTGAGCATTTTTCTATTCAGGATTTATATGGAAATTTCCCTATTAGGGATTAACCATAGTTTTCCCGTTTTTGGGCAAGATTATTTCAAATATCTATTCAACTTTAGACATCAGGGATCTTACTTATAAAGGCTTTATCTTAGAAAAAGCCAACAATAAAGTGGTTAAGAATATTACGTTTACTCTAGAGCAAGAACAGATTATTCAAGTTTTGCTAGCAAAAGTTAAATTTAATACCTGTAGCGAACTAATTAAAACTGTATTGTGCCTTTTATATGAAAGAATTGTACTTATCAAAAATACTTCTATAGGACTAGTATTTGATTTTTGAAATTACTCGTAGAGGCAGGGAACAGGTAATAGGCAATAGTGAGAAAGGGATTAGAAGTGTACGGATTTTTTTCAGAAATCAAACCGGATTCCTATAAAAAGTTTGCACTTACAATAGTGAAATTCCGATACAATCTTTAGAGATGTACTCTGTTACAACAAAGTTTACGCAAATCAATAATGTATAGATTGACTAGAGCGTCTTATTAACTATCTCTGCTGTTTGTTTTGACGGAACGACGGGAATTATTTCAAAGGTAGCAAGATCTTGCCATTGCAATATCCACTCCTGGAATAAACTTAAATCGTCACATTCCATCAGTTGAAAGCAACGATCGCAGTTCACCTCAACCCAGCTATGTATGTACTTTAAACCTTCAGGCATCATGCGCCCTTTCTCTTGAAATCGACGGTATATTTCTTTAGTTTTACCGTCCTTAAATCGCTCGATTACCATGAATAACATTTTGCCTCCTTGCTCATACTGTAACTAACAAAATTCAAGGAATCATTGCTACTTTAATTACTCGACGCGCTTTCATGTCATAAAACACTTGTTCCAAATCTTTTAATGGGCGTTGTTCGCTAATAAGTAATTCAAAGGGAATTTTCCGACTAGCTATTAGTGATAAAGCCGATCGCACATACTTTGGTGTATTATGAAACACGCCTTTTAGGGTTAGTTCGCTATAGTGTAGCTGTTCTGTATTTACAGTTATGCTGGTATCCCGCGGACAGCCACCGAATAAGTTGACTGTTGCACCAGGACGAGCGCAGGCGATCGCAGTTTCCCAAACACTAGGCACACCAGTAGCTTCAATGACTACATCTGCACCCCATCCTTGGGTAAGTTCTTTCACTACACTTGGAATATCCGGAATTTGATGATAATTAAAGGTCTGGGCTGCACCCAATTTTTTACCAATTTCTAACCTGCGATCGTTACCTCCCCACAGCAACACCTCAGCGGTATCCGCTAAAGCAGCTACAAACATCAACCCGATCGCCCCATCTCCCAAAACCACTACTCTATCTTTTGGCTGAATATGAGAACGCGCTATACCATGTAACACACAAGCTAGGGGTTCCGTCATCGCTGCTAATTCCCAAGGCAAATCATCAGGAATCTGCAATAAATTATGCTGTACTATCGATGCAGGAATTTTCAGATATTGGGCAAAAGTTCCATTATTCCAGGTTAAATTTGGACACAATGAATATTCTTGACGTTGACAAAAGAAACATTCCATGCAGGGAGCAGAATTATTCGCGACAACGCGATCGCCTACTTGCCAACCCGTAACACCTGCTCCCAAGGCAACGATTCGCCCAGCAGCTTCATGCCCAAACAGCGTTGGCGGTTTCAACATTTTGGCATGGCCACCACGCCGCCAGACTTTCAAATCAGTACCACAAGTTGTTGCTGTTCCCACTTGAATGACAACTTCGCCAGCCGCAGGAGTGGGGTCAGCAACTTCTTCTAGGCGTAAATTTTCTTGCCCATAAAGTAACGCTGCTAACAAAATTTTAAACCTATCAATTAGATCCACCTGATTTTACCAGTTGAATCTATTTGATAGGTCTAAACCAAAATTTGGTTTTGATTTTTTAGTAAGCTTTTATCAAACTAAAATCCTGAAAAATTAGGAATTCGCAGCTGTTTGAGGAAGGACTCCGGTATTTCGGCTTTCCGTATTTGGCAAGCGAGTAACAGTTAACAGTGGTACTTCTTGTCGGCACGACAGGCAAAACCAATATAGTTCACCATGACGGATATGACGCAGGAGGGAACCACCGCAACATGGGCAAGTGTTGGCTCTCGTACTCATACCAATGTCCTCCTTAAATAAAAGTTGTTGTTTAAGCTAAGCAAAAAAAGCAGTTGATTAAAAGCGGATCTTCCCAGCATGAATGCGGCCATTCGATTCTATGCGGTCTTTAATAATTTGTCTGTAAACAGCTTCATATCCGTTAACCATTTGGCTAACACTAAACTTGTTTTCTACATATTTTCGACAGGTTTGACGATTGAGTTCCAAAGCTAATGGAATCATTGCGGCCATTTCTGCATAATTTTGGCAGATAAAACCTGTTTTACCGCGAGCAATCACTTCAGGTACAGAGCCTAAATTCATGGCAATTACTGGTGTACCAGTTGCCATTGATTCGATCATTACTAAGCCAAAAGGTTCTTGCCATGCGATGGGGAAAAGAGTAATAGCAGCATTGCCCAGAAGTTCAGTTTTTTCGGCGTGGTTGATTTCGCCTAAATATTCAATTTGCTGACCATCAATATAGGGGGCAATCTCTTGTTCAAAAAACTTAGAATCTCCTAAGTCAACTTTTCCAGCCATCTTTAAGCGCCAACCAGTCTGTTTAGCAATAGCGATCGCATGTTGTGGCCCTTTCTCTGGTGAAAAACGACCTAAAAATGCCAAATATAGAGGCTCTGACGGTTGGGCTACAAATGGATAATCTGTTAGCTCAATTCCGTTATAAACCGTGGCAACATAGTTAAGATCGATTTGACGCTGCGAGTTGCTAATGCTGACGTATGCTTGCTTTTGGTGGTAGCTAAATCCGTTACGGTTATCCTTTGTAAAATTATTGTGTAGGGTATGCACTGTAGAAGTTGTTGTTACCAAACTCGCCAAAGGTAATGCCGAAATCCCTACATGAGAATGGATAATATCAAACTGGGCAGCACGTTGATAAACTTGACTCACTTCTAGCATTTCATACACTATATACTCTTTGACATTTGGGTCTAAGCGTAATGCACGCGGATAAACTGCTTCTAATTTAGCCATAGTTTGAGAATCGCCGGAGGCAAATAAAGTTACCTCATGACCGCGACGAACAAGTTCGTCAGTCAAGCGACTCACTACCAGTTCTATTCCTCCATAACTAGGAGGTGGAACCCTTTCCCATAAGGGGGCAACTTGAGCGATTTTCATAAGTTGTTTTGGTTCAGTATCTAAAGTTGTCCTCAAAATAATGAACTACCTCATTATTTTATGAGAACAAAGCATTTGTACTTACTTTTTTGAAATTTAAATTAACCTTACAGCCTACCAAAAACACAATAATCGGTTAACCCTACCGAATATTTTTCGCCGACAAATCGCTGGACTGTCGGCAAAAGTCAACCCTGAGCTATATTTATAACCTATAGCTAATCAATTACTTGTTGCATCTGTCTTCGGAATCATAATCTAGTAAAATATTTTGTAGCAGAACTTACAAAAGCGAATATTTTGTAGCTGAAAATACTAAATTATTAAACGGGATCAAATTATTCCAGCTTGATTTAAAAGCAATGAACAAATAGGATGTAAATTATAAATATTAAAATATTGTACAAAAATTACATAATTTGTAATTAGTAATTTACAAAAGTTTTGATGGCCAACTCATGAAAATCGCTACTTGGAACGTCAACTCAATTCGCATTCGTCTCGAACAGGTTACTGATTGGTTAACTCACAATCCCGTTGATGTTCTGTGCTTGCAAGAAACCAAAGTTATAGATGCCGAGTTTCCGCGATCGCCTTTTGAGGAAATGGGCTATCACCTTTATCTATCAGGACAAAAATCTTATAATGGTGTAGCTTTCATCAGCCGCGAACCACTCTTAGACGTAACTAGCGGTTTTAAGGCAATTTTGAAAGATTTATCGCCGGAATGGGATGAGCAAAAGCGAGTAATTACAGGTGTAATTGACGGTATTCGGATTGTGAACTTATACATTCCCAACGGCGCAGCGGTAGGAACCGAAAAATACGAATATAAACTGCGTTGGCTGACAGTGCTACGTGAATACTTGCGATTGCTCCTGCGATCGCAACCTGATATTTGTGTCTGCGGTGACTTCAACATTGCACCAGAAGCTAAGGATATTCACGAACAAGTGAGTACAGAAAATCATATAATGGCAACAGAAACAGAGCGCCAAGCGTTACGGGATATTGTGACACTAGGGTTTGCCGATGCTTTTCGTAAATTTACTAGCGAAGGCGGAAATTATAGCTGGTGGGATTATCGCGCTGCCGCCTTCCGTCGCAACTTAGGTTGGCGGATTGACCACCACTATCTTACACCCATACTTTATGAACGCGCTAAAAGTTGCATCATTGATGCTGCACCGAGAAAATTAACCCAACCCAGCGACCATGTGCCGGTGATTGTTGAATTTTAAATTGGGCATGGGGCATGGGGCATTGGGCAAAGGGCAAGGGGCAAGGGGCAAGGGGGAAAACAAAGATGCCTCCTTTGCCTTTTTTCCTTTTCCCTTGGCGAAGCCATCTCCTCTGTCCCTCCGCTCCTGTGGCTTACCTGCACTCAAAAGCCATCGCTTTTGAGTGGAAACGACAAATTTTTATAATCCCAAATCTACGGCAATGCGGTGAGCGCAGGCAAACCCAGAAAAAGCTACTGCATTCAATCCTTGGCCGGGAAAGGTACTATCCCCTACACAATAAAGTCCTGGAATAGCGGTGCGATTAAAGGGCATTTTCAACAAGCCACGTAACTTGCGTCGGGGAATTGGCCCATAAGTACCATCAGCACGACCCAAAAAACGGCGATGGGTGCGCGGTGTCCCTACCTCTAAATAATCTAATCCAGCATCTAACCCTGGAAAAATCTTCTCTAGGCGGTCAATAATTCCCCAAGCCGCCTTTTCTTTCCTGGCTTGATACTCAGTCTGAGAAAGTTGTTGCCAATCATCAATCCAGTGAGGCGTAAACGCATGAATGATATGATATCCACCTGGTGCTAAATCTGGATCGAGCAGTGTGGGAATCGAAACAAAAATTGTGCCTTCCACTGCCGTCATCTTTTCCCAATCTTCCAGCAAAATATGGTGACACTCTGTTCCCTCAGGTAAAACTGACTGTTTTACTCCCATGTGTAAACTCAAGAAGCTAGGTGATTTTTGATAATCTTGTTGCCATTTTTTCTCATTATCAGGTATTTGTTCTGCTGGTAGTAATTGGTGAAATGTATCCCAGCGTGTAGCATTAGAAACTATGCGTTTACCCCGGTATACTTTACCATTAGCCAGTTGCACACCCACCGCTCGCCCCTGTTCTGTAAGAATTTTCGTAACTCTGGCTTGGTACTGAATCTTACCTCCAGCTTTTTCTAGACCCTCGACCAGTTTTTGGGCAATTTGTCCAACTCCGCCTTTGGGATAGTTGACTCCGCCGTAATGCCGATCACAAAAGACCATCCCAGCATTAATCATTGGTGTCATATCTGCTGGAACCACCGACCAGCAATAACACTCCATATCGATAAATTTCAATAATTGAGGATCTTTAATGTAGCGTCGCGCTATGTCCCCTGCATTTTGCGGCAGATACTTAACTAAACCGAGACACGCTAAAGGATGCTGGAAAAATACCCGCAGTAGATACCGAGGTTCTTCCAGCGAAAGCAAATCAATGTTATTGAGGCAGTTGAATATTTTTTGGCATTCGTCATAAAAGCGACGAATCCCCCGTTCTTCCTGGCGAAAATGAGCAGTAAGATTTTGCAAAAATTTTTCATAAACCCGGTCAACTTTCAGGTCTAAACCTTGGGGTAGATGATAGTGAATTTGCACTGGATCTGCGATCGCTTCTTGGCTAACATTGACAGCTGACAATGCCCGCGTGAGTAAGTTGGTAGTACCGTTTTGCCCCAGCCCAAAAATCATTGATGCCCCAACATCAAATCGATAACCTTGCCGTTCAAAATAACCAGCGCTACCACCTGGGATCAAATAACGTTCCAGTACCAGCACTTTTGCTCCCTTTGCTGCTAGCTGAGTTGCTGTTACTAAACCGCCAATCCCAGACCCAATCACGATCGCATCAAATGTCATTTGTCATTTGTCCTTGGTCATTAGTCATTAACCATTGGTCATTAGTCTTACTAACGCCACATACCCAATGCCCAATATCCCATAACCCATGCCCAATCACAAAAAAGAGGGACAAGCCTGCTGCCGCTGGCTAATCCCGTCTGCCGATCCTTAAAGAGAGGAGAACACTGTATAACAATATAACCTTGATTGAGAATTGATGTCAACTGCTAATGAAAATTTTTATCAATAATTTTTAGACATTAATTTTATCTGCCATCTCAGGGGACTAGGTGATGCCGAGTGTGGAGAGTGAGGGGAAATTATAAAAAAGCTTCTCATCCTTCCCACACCTCCCCACCTGACAGGTGTAGGTTTATTACGTGGGTGTGAGCATTCACAACTGGAAACTAGAAAATAAAGCATGAAACCAGAGGTGTACTTCCAACTAAAATGCTGAAAAACAAGTATCTCAAAGAGTGGTCATGCATAGTTTCAGAGAGGATGCCACATTTACAGCAATTTTCATTTGCATGAAGTACAAAGTTACGGGTTTTGAGGCAGGAGGCAGAAGGCAGGAGGCAGGAGGGAAGAGGTAAACACTGTTTATATTTGATAAATCAGTCCTGAATTTTGTACCTCACTTACTTGCAATCTGCTGTATCAATGCCGCAAGCGATGGGGCTGGCAACTTGTAGCTTTGGCATGATGATCACAAATTCAAGTAGCCTAACTCAGGTCTGAAGATGAATTGCGATCGTTAATGATGGTAGGTTGTAGAAATCCATCGTGCGGAAGCGAAAAACTTATCCGTTGGGCGATCGCTGCAAATAATGTGATGAATAAATACAGTAAAAAAAAAATTTAGCTCACTGTCATGTGACAAATGCGATCGCTCCTCAAATCATCAAACAAAAACATCCAGTAAAATTGATTTTAAATTTAGCATTTATAGCTACAACTGAATTGAGAATCTAGTTAACTTTCATTTAGTTAAATGAAAATCAAAACATTAATTATTTTTATTAATTCTCGATGAATTGTTCCAGCAATGTCTCGACACTAGCATTATGATCCAAAAAGGAAAATAAATGCCCATATTGGAGTTTTCCTTGTTTATCTAATACAAACTGTGCTGGCAAAGGTGCTCCCAGAGCCTGTCCTACATTATAGGTACGAAACACTCGGCAACTAGGATCGCTAAGTAACGGCATTTTTAAACCTAAATGTTTCACAACTATTTGACTCTGCCGTTCATTAGTACTAGTAACCATTAAAACTTCTATTCCTCGATTTTTAAATTGTTCGTAATTTTCATTCAAAGCTTTGATGTGAGGATAACAAAAAGGGCAATATTGCTTTTCAGTAAAGATGCGAGTAAAGGCGAGTAACACTGGTTGCTTACCTTTATAATCAGACAATTTTACTAAACTACCGTTAGTGATATCTGGCAACTGGAAATCCGGTGTTCCTACTCCTAATCTAAGTTGATTTGTAGCTGGAACTGGTAAAAAGTTGCGAAAGAATCGCTCGTTTAATAATCCGCTAAAATCAGTTGAAGTCAGCATATTTTTAAATTATTTTATTTAAAAAATTTGGCATCGGGCACTTGTCCTGAGCGAACGCGAGTGCGTCTCGTAGAGAAGCCGTTGGTGCAGCCTCTTGTAGAGAAGGGAGTCGAAGTACATTCAGTACAAGAAAGCGTAGCGTCTAGTAGAGAAGCCATTGGTGCAGTCTCTGGTAGAGAAGTATTGGTCATTGTTTATTCCCCCATCTCCTCATCTCCCTCATCTTCCTAATCTCTTTTTTGATGAGAAAACCACAGATAGATTTTTTGTTTATCTGTGGTTATTTTAGATTGCCGAATTAACCGCAATAAATCGATTGAAGTTTTCCAGCAAGCCTAATCTAGACAGCAGAGAAGTAGACTTTGGACTTCACTGGGTCAGGATTCATTGTTTTGTCACCAGGTTGCCAACCAGCTGGGCACACTTCGTCTGGGTGAGATTGAACATACTGAATTGCTTGCAATGTCCGCAGGGTTTCATCTACACTGCGACCAAAAGCTAAGTTGTTAATTGTGGCGTGCTGTATGATACCATCTTTGTCGATGATGAACAGACCACGCAAGGCTATGCCTGCTGCTGGGTCAAGCACGTTGTAAGCAGCGCTAATCTCTTTCTTAATGTCGGAGACTAGAGGATAATTCAGGTCGCCAACGCCACCAGACTTACGATCGGTTTGAATCCAAGCGAGGTGAGAGAATTCACTATCTACGGAAGCTCCAAGGATTTCCGTATTAATTTTCTTGAATTCTTCGTAGCGATCGCTAAATGCTGTAATTTCAGTAGGACAAACAAACGTAAAGTCTAGGGGGTAGAAAAACAGGACGACATACTTACCGCGATAATCGGAAAGTTTAATTGTCTTAAATTCCTGGTCTACCACAGCTGTTGCTGTGAAATCGGGAGCTTGCTGACCAACGCGGAGGCTTCCTTCTGTTCCGTAAGTTAGGGACATTAACTTAATTCTCCTTTATCGGTTTAATAGCGTTGGAATTAGGGTCAGGTAAAACTTACCCATCCACGCTCTCACAGTTTGATTACGATCTGTTACGACTATATCATACTCATAACGATTTTGAGTAACCAATGTCTGATTTAGATACAAGAGAATGGTTGCTTACCAATGGTCTAGGAAGTTTTGCCAGTGGTACGGTTTCTGATACCCGTACACGCACTTATCACGGTTGGCTGTTTGCCGCTAAAAACCCTCCTTCTGAGCGTACTTTGCTGTTATCACACCTGGAAGCTAGCTTGGAAGTATTAGGGGACGTTGTGGCGCTGGGGACAAATATTTGGGGTAACGGTCAGATAGAGCGGGCGGGCTACGAACTGTTGCGCTCTTTTGATATTAAACCAGTTCCAAAATGGATTTGGGGTCAAAATAACTGGCAATTAACTAGGCAATTAGTGATGCCTTATGGTTGGGAAGGGACTGGGGAGATGGGAGAAATAACCAATGCCCAATCCCCAATACTTCGGCTGACCTCGAATTCTCTACCAGACGCTACGCGTAGCTTGCTTCCCTGTAGGGGTACGCTGGGCACAAGTCGCTCAGTACAAGTGCCCAATGTCCCTAACCAATTTTGCGATCGGATTTTAATCCAGTATCGCTACGAGGGAAGCGAACAAGCAATATTACGGCTGCGACTGCTGATAGCAGAACGTGACTTTCACCATCAGCAGACTGCTAGCCTAGAATTACAGTTTTCACAATTGCTAGGTCAACAGCAAGTTTGCCTGCAAGCAAGAAAATCTCAGCATTTTGGTATACCTTGGCATCTGCGTTGGACACAAGGAAATTATCAACCAGATGCGGTTTGGTATTGGAATTATAGATTCTCTGAGGAGACAAAACGGGGATTAGCCGACAGGGAAGACCTCCATAGTCCTGGTTACTTAACAGTTACACTCCAACCAGGAGATACGGTAACTCTAGAAGCACGATTAGGTTTTCCCAACCCACTGCTAGGTGTTCTCACCCCCGAAACTTTTGCAGAAGCTGTGGAAGCAGAACAACAAAGGCTCTCTGACATTTTTGGATGGAGTGAAGAGCAAGACGCGGGTAAATTACTCTTCGCGTCTCCGTGTCGCCCGAAGTTCAGAGCGCCGGAAGCGAGCGTTCCGACTTCTGTGCGTGTCGCTGCATCCTCTTCTGACGCCCCAATCACCCAACAACTACTCAAAGCCAGCGATCAGTTTATCGTCTATCGAGCCTCAATAGCAGGCCCAACGGTGATTGCTGGTTATCACTGGTTTAATGACTGGGCGCGGGACACATTAATTGCCTTACCCGGATTGACGCTAGTTCCACAGCGCTTTGATTTAGCAAAAGAACTATTGCAAGCTTTTGGGCATCACTGTCGCCACGGTTTGATTCCTAATGCCTTTCCCGATGTCGATAAAGAACCGTTTTATAACAGCATTGATGCGCCGCTTTGGTGGATTGAAACTTTAGGACTTTATTTGGAAGCTACACAAGACTGGCAGTTTTTGGCAGAGCAGTTTTCTGTAGTGCAGCAAATTCATAAAGCCTTTGTCGGTGGCACACGCTATAATATCCAGGCTGATGCTACTGATGGACTAATTGGTTGGGATGCTCGTGGTGTAGCCCTGACTTGGATGGATGTGGTAATTGGCGCAAATCCTGTTACTCCCCGTCGTGGGAAGCCAGTGGAAATCAATGCGCTGTGGTATTCCGCTTTGTGTTGGCTAAGTCAGTGGGCAGAACGCTTGAGTCAACTTGAGTTTGGTGAACCAGTCCGCCTTAGTAAACAAGCACAGCGTTATGCTCAGCAAGCACAACAGGTAAAAAATTCCCTGCAAAAGTTTTGGAATCCTCAGCTAGGTTATCTCTACGATACTATTGACCCGGACGATCGCCGAAATTTTCAAATTCGTCCCAATGCTGTTTTAGCCCTGTCGCTGCAACATTGTGGATTTTCTGAACAGCAAGGGTGTCAAATACTAGATTTAGCAACTGCAAGCTTACTGACTCCCTACGGTCTTCGCAGTCTCGACCCAGGAGATCCCGAATACAAAGGGAAATATGAGGGTAACCAAGAGCAACGCGATCGGGCTTATCACCAAGGTAGTGTTTGGGCTTGGTTAATTGGCCCATATATTCGTGCTTGGCAACGCTTTTATCCACAACAGGCATTGCCTTTTGATTGGCAACCCCTGGTAGATCACTTTTTATTTGCCGCTTGTATTGGTTCTATTTCTGAGATTTTTGATGGCGATCCACCTCATACACCCAGAGGAGCGATCGCTCAAGCTTGGTCAATTGCTGAAGTCATTCGGCATATTAAATAGTGCCGAGTGGTGTTGGCATTGGGCGCAAAAGGCAACTTTAAGCCATAGCGCTGCTTACCGAAAAGGTTGAGTTAACTGGGTAGCGTACTGTTCCTAGAAACAAGGATAATTAATTTCTAGAAATAAAAGGAAAAGCCTTATGGTTGCGATGAATGGATTGAGGAGTCGGCGGCAACTTTTAAAGTTAATGGGAGTTGGCGGAGTTGGTATTGCTGCTAGTTGTGCAGGTAGCGTATTTGGGAATGCTCAGTCAGCGCAAGCCGCGGTTGCATCAGCAGATAAGCCTGTTGTTTCTTCATTGAAAAGGCTGGTGGAGGGGAATAGCCGATTTATGGAGGAAAAGTTTCAGAATCCCAATCGTTCGCTTTCCCGTTTGAAAGAAGTTGCACAAAAGCAACAGCCATTTGCTGCCGTGCTGAGTTGTGCCGATTCGCGTGTACCAGCAGAGATTATCTTTGACCAGGGAATTGGAGATATATTTGACGTTCGCATCGCTGGAAATATCGCAACCCCTGAGGCGATCGCTAGTCTTGAATACGCCGCCGTAAAATTAGATGTTCCTCTAATTATGGTGCTTGGTCATGAAAGATGTGGCGCAGTTAAAGCAGCGTTAGCAGGGGAACCGCTCCCTGGCCAAATTAGCACTTTGGTTAAGGCGATCGAACCAGCAATCAAGAACAATAGCTATTTGAGCGATCTAAATTCAAGTGTTTTAGTGAATAAGGCAGTTGAAGAAAATATTAGATATCAAATTGAAAAGCTACAAAAAGAGTCGAAAGTTCTGGCTGACCTTGTACAGAAAGGCAAACTGAAAATTCGCGGGGGATGGTACGATTTGGATACAGGAGAAGTATGTCTTGTACGCGATAGAATGCTTCCTAGTTGTATTAATTACTAAAGTCTATATGTCAATGGCAGTAAGATAAGCACAACTATTTAAGGTATAAGGCTTATCGGGGTAAGGGTGTAAGATAAAGAATGAATAATTAAATCAAAATACGTAACAAATAACGTTCTTCCCCTAAACCCCCACACCCCTAAACCCAATCATCGCAAGAATTTCAGGTTTTCTTAGTGACATTCAACCTGGAATCTTTGTACTACGATTGCTTAAATAATTTTTAAAATGGCTCAGGTCGGAGTTGAACCAACGACCCCAGGCTTATGAGTCCCGTGCTCTAACCAACTGAGCTACTGAGCCATATTTTTTAAATTCATTAATGATGCTAGCATATAAATCTCCTCAACGCTAGCTTTTTTTGCAATTAGTTTTTCTAGCTTGAAATTTAGCTGAATGGCGGCCAAATCAGTTTATCTAGCATATAGCTTCGCCAAATCAAAAAATGCCTCGATTCCTAGGTTGGGTTGACGGACGGAACCCAACCTACAAAAGAATGGCGAAGGTATTGTCTAGGCGAAAACTTTCTCTGGCTACCACTCAAGACAAATTACTTATACTCGCGTGGCTAAGTATCCAGGTTACCTAACAGTGAAATTGCTGTCCTATTTGGTTAGCTTGATATTACCAGCTAACCGCTTTTTATTCAGCCAAATTCCCAGTAATCCTGCAACTGCTATTCCTCCAATAGCTGATGGTTCGGGCACAGCTTTAACACTGACATTATCTAAGTATAAAAAACCATAACTAGCTCTAGCACCCAACTTTAACTCTGTAGATGATTTGGTGGCGACAAAATTCAAGTCATATTGTGTGAACGGAGTTCCAGCAACATTTATACTATTTATTTTCTCAAAAACTTTGCTTTCATCAACAAATGCTTGAAATATATTATCAACTTGACTGCTATCTTCGTCCGTTCCCAAAAAGAAACTGAGATTATAGTTACTACCGATAGTCGTAGCCAGATTCTGGGAGATGTAAGCAGGATTTACAAATGAACCAATTGCTAAACCTTGGTTACCATTTTGGGGAAAATTACTAATTTTAATTCCTGATGTATCTATCGGATCGCCAGACTTATTCCATCCTGTAATATTGGGATTTGTAGTGTTGGGATTGTTAGGATCTACGAGAGGGTCGAGTTCAAAACTTCCGTTTTTAACAAGTTCTGCTTGCGCTGCTGCATTATAAATATTGGTAACCACAGCAGTGCTAACTAAGGTAATAGTAACACTAAAAACAATACTTGAGAGCTTTTTAGTTAACTTCATGAAACTTGACTCCAAATAATACAAATTACGACAATTAAAACAAGTTGATAGTTACATCTATACTGGCTCTAATTGGTATCAAGAAAATAAACACTTTATCCAGGTTTATAAGAATTAGCTATTCACCATAGATAATCTTTCCATAAACCAATGATGGAGTTTTTAATCAGGTGAATTTAAGTGACATTCTCAACACTATAGAGCCAGATATCGCTTGGGATTTTAAGAAAATGAGGGTTACCTTGCGATCTGTGGTTTATTCATTCTCAGGATCGTCACACACAGAGTTTTCCCCTTGTTGTTCTATTGATTTGACACTCACATCATCCAAATATAAAAATGCATACTTGACTCTGGAAGCAAACTTGATCTCGGTGGATGTTTCTTTCGCTTTAAAATAAAACGTGTATAGTGTGTAGGGTTGGTAAGAAGTATTTTTTTTCCAACAAACCCTGTTTCCACGTATAAAAGCCTTAAATTTATTATCCAGGTCAGGTATCTCCTCTGTGGATGCCAAATAGAAAGTAAGTCGGTAGTGTTGATTAACAACTGTAGGGATAGTCTGTGATATGTAGCTCAAGGCTGAAAATCCACCAAGCGATAAACCTTGTTTACCAGTGTTAGCAAAATTGTCAATCCTAGTACCTGATGTATCTATCGGATCGCCAGTTTTAACCCATCCTGTAACATTAGGATTTGTAGCGTTGGCATTATTAGGATCTACGAGTTGGTCGTCTTCAAATCCCCCGTTGATAATCAGTTCTTGTCCTTCTGCTTGTGCTGCTGATTTGTAAGTATTGGTAATCACAGCAGTATGAAGGAGAGCAGTGGTCAAACTACAAACAATAATTGAGAGTTTTTTAGTGAACTTCACAAGACATAACTCCAAATGGTTCAAAATTCACGATGGTGAGTACTTGATTGATTTACTTTGTGGTGATTAAGGCAAGATAAACCCGTAAGTATTTTTGAAAATATTCTGGGCGGTAGTACCACTTAAGTAAGTAGAAAAACTCTGTGCTGTCGATAGAACTGTAGTTCTGGTGAGTATACCTAGTGGATAGACAATCGGATCGCTTTCTGTTGTTAAGGCAGTTTCTACGACTCTTACCTTGGTAGAAATGGCGGCATCAGTTTTGTAAACGGCACCTGCATCAATAGTTTTATTTACGCCTCCAACTACAAGAGTTTTATTTTCAACAGCAGTTAAGACGTTACGCACATTGCTAGCAAGGTATGTTTTAGGACTAACAGTAGTGAAAATACCTCGGCTAGTAAGAACTTGTTTGGCATAATTTCCCGCTGGCACAAGTGGCGGAGTACCTGTGTAGTCACCTATAGCGATGCCAGTAATATTGGCGTTGGTCAAACCATTGAAGCTAGTCAGAGCAGCACTACCAGCACTAACAGGAGGCGTGGTAGGAGCTATCAAAACTAGACGGTTTTTGACAACGTTTTTACGGCTACCTGCGACTATTTTGCTTGGGCTTGAATTCTGCAAAACATCTAGTTGGTCGGTGGCGGCAGAAATGAAAATATCTGCTGGAGCGCCTGCTTGTATTTGGCTGAGCAAAGTACCAGAAGCACCAAATGTATAAACAATGTTGACACTTGGGTTAGCACTTTGGTACTGAGTCTTAATCGCATTCAGCGCGTTTGTTAAGCTGACAGCCGCATACACGTTAAGTGTGGTTACAGAGTTTGCTGGCGATAAATTGACAAACTGTAAGCCTATTACCAGCATCATGCTGGCAACTGCCGTAGCAATCCAAGCGATAAATCTTCTTCTGTTCATGAAAGTCATAGTTTGAGATGAAATCCCATCACTCACGTAATCGATACCTGGAAACAAATAACCAAGCCGGAATCGCCCAAAGCGTTTCCGACGATGGAAATTGATGATTTTCCAGTAGGTTTACCTAAACAGGGAGTAAAAAGGATAGAATGTAGAGATTCTACCAGCAAAGTAGGTAAATACCAAATATTTTGGTAAAAAATCCATGACATTAAAGCATGAGTTCGTAGTTACCTAAAGTGATTTGTGCCCTAATATGTATAGATAGCCTTTGTTTCCCAAGCTTAAGCAGGTAGCCGATTAAATACCAACCAAGCTAATTTTACTCTTCAAGTTGGTAATGTACTGAACACTGCTAGTTAGCATTTTCTCTGATGACTAGAAATAGTACCCTCAGGGGTACTATCACGATCTGCTACTTTGACATAAAGTAAAGGTATCTCAAAAACGCATACAGTTAGCAGACTATAAAACCTGCTTTTTGGTTTGCAGCCTGGTCTTACAACTATTGAAGACATAAGTACAGAACATGAATGCTGGCAAAGTTTTTGATGCCAACATTATCGATATGTGCAGTGCTTCTGAAATCTTAAGACATGACTGCGATCGCCTATTCCAATCATGTCTGATTCAACAGTTTTTTGATTTCTCCACCTCATTTTCCCATCCTGTCGGGAATTAGTGAGGTAGTTTCTTTACCTAACAAATTAAGGATAAAGCTAATTATGGCAACCATTAACGGTAATAATGGCCCTAACAATCTGGTCGGTGTAGTTGATATTCCTTTTTTCAATATTGATTTCGCTGATGTCATCAACGGATTTGACGGTAACGACACTCTCAGAGGTCTTGGTACCAACGATACCCTGAATGGTGGTAATGGTAACGACACCCTAAACGGGGGCGCAGGTAACGATACAATCTTTGGTGGCAATGGCAACGACACCGTAAATGGCGGCACAGGTGCTGACAGACTGGACGGTGGCGACAATAATGACCTCTACATCGTAGACAACGTTGGAGATATCGCTACTGAAGTATTTGGTGATGCTCTGGGTGGTGTAGACACTGTACAGGCTTCTGTAAGCTACACCTTGAGTGCTAACCTGGAGAACTTAACTTTGACAGGGTTTGCAGCAAACGGTACAGGCAACGCTCGGGGCAACGTCATCAACGGCAACAGTTCCAATAACTTCCTCTCTGGATTGGCTGGTAACGATACAATCTTTGGTGGCAATGGCAACGACACCGTAAATGGCGGCACAGGTGCTGACAGACTAGACGGTGGTGATAATAATGACCTCTACATCGTAGACAACGTTGGGGATATCGCTACTGAAGTATTTGGTGATGCTCTGGGTGGTGTAGACACTGTACAGGCTTCTGTAAGCTACAGCTTGAGTGCTAACCTGGAGAACCTAACTTTGACAGGGTTTGCAGCAAACGGTACAGGCAACGCTCGGGGTAACGTCATCAACGGCAACAGTTCCAATAACTTCCTCTCTGGATTGGCTGGTAACGATACAATCTTTGGTGGCAATGGCAACGACACCGTAAATGGCGGCACAGGTGCTGACAGACTAGACGGTGGTGATAATAATGACCTCTACATCGTAGACAACGTTGGGGATATCGCTACTGAAGTATTTGGTGATGCTCTGGGTGGTGTAGACACTGTACAGGCTTCTGTAAGCTACAGCTTGAGTGCTAACCTGGAGAACCTAACTTTGACAGGGTTTGCAGCAAACGGTACAGGCAACGCTCGGGGTAACGTCATCAATGGCAACGGTAGCAATAACGTACTCTTTGGGTTGGCTGGTAACGATACTATCAATGGTGGTGGTGGTAACGATTTCATCGTTGGCGGTAGTGGGACTGATTTTCTGATTGGAGGAGCAGGTAATGATATTTTCGATTTCAACTCAGTTTCAGAGAGTCAACCCGGTGTATTGCGCGATGTAATCAGTGGCTTCGTTGGCAATGGTTTTGGAATAGGCGATCAAATCGATTTATCTACCATTGACGCTAACCCATTTTTAGCAGGCAACCAAGCCTTTACTATCGGTGGTGGATTCGGAATTGGTAATCTCAGTTATAGTGGAGGCATTCTTCGAGGTAACATCGATTTCGATGCTGCTGCTGAATTTGAAATTCAGATCGCAGGAGCGCCAGTGCTGTTTGTAGGAGGAGCAGGAAGCGATATCATACTGTAATCCTGTAATTAAGTAAGGATAATTGAATAGTCGGGGGGAGAGGTGAGCTTGCCTCTCCTTTTTTATTTGCATAGATTTCTCTAGTTAAACGTATTGACTAGTACATCGACGTGTAAATAGAGCAACCAGTTAAAAACCCTAAAAAGCCGATTTGATAATACTTTTGACTTCCGCCTCACGGTAC
Organism: Nostoc sp. CCY 9925; assembly: GCF_963920935.1. Classification (NCBI taxonomy): domain Bacteria; kingdom Bacillati; phylum Cyanobacteriota; class Cyanophyceae; order Nostocales; family Nostocaceae; genus Nostoc; species Nostoc sp. CCY 9925. The sequence continues at coordinate 82,727 of NZ_CAWUDO010000003.1, forward strand.
TAGTTAGTTTTGTAATATAGCTAAAAAAAGTACCCTTAGGGGTACTATCTTTACCTTGTTATTTTGAATAGAGTAAAAACGTCCCGAAACAATCACAGTTGTTACGAAAGAATCTGCTTGTTGCTTAGGAACCTAGTCTTATAACTAGCAAAGACATAAGGCACAAGTATACAACATCGCTAATGACATAATTTTTGGTGTTGCTGATCGAAAGTATAAATCTGTCCGACCTAAGACTCGGCAATGCAGTTATGTAGCCTCTATTTTGGGGGTTTCTGCCGTTAGCAAGTCCTCAAGGGTCTGGGTGGCTGCCATTAGCAACTGTGTTTATTATCCTTTTTAGTTTCCGTGAAGGACTGACTGCCTTGGTAAAAGCCCAAACAATTGTTGTTTAGTCATATCGATAGTGTCAATTCATACTTCGATTCAGGAACAGCAAATTTTTGATGCCAACATCATCGATATATGCAGTGCTTCTCAAATCTTCAAACCTGACGGCAACAACCTGCTTCAATCAGGTCTAATTGAGCTGTCTGTTGATTTTTCTTGCTCATTTGACTGTGAGCAAACAATTTCTTGACTCTATAAATTAAGGAGAACTTATTATGGCAAATTTTAATGGTACTAACGGTGCTGACTTCCTACCTTTGTTTGGTTTTGATCCAGATCCAGGCGTTGCTGATGTCTTCAACGGATTTGACGGTAACGATACTATCACTGCTTTTAACACCAACGATACAATTAATCCAGGTAGTGGGAGTGACACCACCAACGCAGGCGGTGGCAACGATCGCGTCATTGATGATGACTTTGTAAACTTCGATAATCACAATGGTGGATCTGGCGTTGACACAATAGATTATTCAAGTATTACCTTCGGTGATGGAGTAGTCACTATCAACCTGGCAACAGGTGTTACCTCCGTCAGTGGTGGCAACACTGAAACCATCAGTAACTTCGAGAACGTTGAAGGTAGCCAAGGCGGTGAAACGATTATTGGTTCATTTGCCAATAACGTTCTCAACGGCAATGGTGGTAACGATACAATCAATGGAGGCAATGGCAACGACACTGTAAATGGAGGCACAGGTGCTGACAGACTAGATGGTGGTGACAACGATGACCTATATATCGTAGACAACGTTGGGGATATCGCTACCGAAGTATTCGGTGATGCTTTGGGCGGTGTAGACACTGTACAGTCTTCAGTCAGCTACACCTTGAGTGCTAACCTGGAAAACCTAACTTTAACAGGGTTTGCAGCAATTAACGGCACAGGGAATTTCCGCAACAACGTTATCAACGGCAACAGTGGCAATAATAGCCTCTTTGGGTTGGATGGTAACGATACTATTAACGGTGGATTGGGCAACGATTTTGTAGATGGCGGCACAGGTGCTGACATAATGGACGGTGGTGACAATAATGACACCTACATCGTAGATAACATTTTTGATGTAGCCAGCGAAATATTTGGTGATGCTTTGGGTGGTGTAGACACTGTACAGTCTTCAGTCAGCTACTCCTTGAGCAGTAACCTAGAGAACCTGACTTTGACAGGGTTTGGATCAATTAACGGTACAGGCAACTTCCGCAACAACGTTATCAACGGCAACAGTGGCAATAATAGCCTTTTTGGGTTGGATGGTAACGATACTATTAACGGTGGATTGGGCAACGACTTTGTAGATGGCGGCACAGGTGCTGACATAATGGACGGTGGTGACAATGATGATACCTACATCGTAGATAACATTTTTGATGTAGCCAGCGAAATATTTGGTGATGCTTTGGGTGGTGTAGACACTGTACAGTCTTCAGTCAGCTACTCCTTGAGCAGTAACCTAGAGAACCTGACTTTGACAGGGTTTGGATCAATTAACGGTACAGGCAACTTCCGCAACAACGTTATCAACGGCAACAGTGGCAATAATAACCTCTCTGGGTTGGATGGTAACGATACAATCTTTGGTGGCAATGGCAACGACACCGTAAATGGCGGCACAGGTGCTGACAGACTAGACGGTGGTGACAACAATGACCTGTACATTGTAGACAACGTTGGGGATATCGCTACCGAAGTATTCGGTGATGCTTTGGGCGGTGTAGACACTGTACAGTCTTCAGTTAGTTACACTTTGAGTGCTAACTTGGAGAACCTAACTTTGACAGGGTTGGCAGCAAACGGTACAGGCAACTTCCGGAATAACGTTATCAACGGCAACGGTAGCAATAATAGCCTCTTTGGGTTGGACGGTAACGATACAATCTTTGGTGGTAGTGGCAATGACACCATCAATGGAGGCAATGGCAACGACAGCATCGATGGCGGTGCTGGCAACGATAGCCTCAATGGCAGTGCTGGTAATGACACATTCAAAGGCAGTGCTGGCAATGACAATATTAATGGTGGAGATGGCTTTGATACCGCCGACTACAGTCAACTAGGTCAAATCACTTTGTCAGGTGTCGGAACCGTTCAAAAAGCTGGGGGATTCGGGCAAGACCAACTCTTTAAAGTCGAAAAGGTTGTTGCGAATGCGAGTGTTGCCAATAACACCATAGATGCATCCGCATCTTTGCCTGGGGTATCTATTACTGTTAACCTGCAAACCCAAAGTTTGGCTGCAAATAATGTTCCTGGTTTGGGAACATTGTCATTTACTGCGGTTAACTTTGATAATGTCATCGGTACAAATGCAGGTGACAACATTGTTGGTGACAGCCAAAATAACGTATTATCTGGTGGTAATGGCAACGATAACATTAACGGTGGTGCTGGCAACGATACCATTACTGGTGGTAATGGAACCGATCTTCTGACTGGTGGTTTAGGTAACGATGTTTTCGACTTCAACTCACTTGCTGAGAGTCAACCTGGTGTGTTGCGCGATGTCATCAATGGCTTCGCTGGATTAGGCGCTGGATTAGGCAGGGCGGCCGCATCATGTCAACAAGCAAAGTCTATTCTCAATAGAACTAAAATTAATGTCATTAACTCTTGCTTATTGCGAAAATTTTAGGCGATCGCTTTGGGGCTTAAAAAATAATCAAGCGCGAAATCCTGATTTTTTCGTTGGTTTTTAACCTTCGTTGTGATCAAGAGTAATTTAGATGCGTTTGCCCTGCTGGATTAGGCGATCGAATCGATCTATCAACCATTGACGCTAACCCATTTTTAGCAGGCAACCAAGCCTTCACTTTCATTGGGGCTAACCTATTCACCGCAGTTGGCCAAGTCAGTTATATTGGAGGCATTCTTCGAGCTAACACCGATCTCGTTTTCGGCTTGGAATCTGAGTTCGATATTCAGCTCGCAGGAGCGCCAGCACTATTTGTAGCCGCAGGAAATCCTGGAAGCGACATTATCCTTTAATTAAATTACAGCTATTTTCAGGTAAATAGACCACGCGCTAGGGGCACAGCAATGCTGTACCCCTACGATAGATGTGGTTCAAATAAATGAAACTGCTGTAAGTAAGGTTAATTGAATAGTCGGGGGGAGAGGTTAGCTTGCTTCTCCCTTTTTTCATCTTCCTACTCCTACTCAACACTTTTTTGATGAAACATCGAGAATTACTCAGGCTCGATCGCGCTCCCCAGGCATGAGAAAATCAGGTAATACAATCGCAACTTTAGCGATGATGGCACACAAGGAAAAAAGATGTCGGAGAATTTGAGAAGCCAAATTGTCACCAAAGGGGTGCAGCGATCGCCAAATCGAGCTATGCTGCGTGCAGTTGGTTTTAAAGATGAAGATTTCAACAAAGCCATTGTGGGCATTGCCAATGGCTATAGTACAATCACTCCCTGTAATATGGGGATTAATACACTGGCGCAAAGGGCAGAAGTTGGGATTAAATCTGCCGGGGCGATGCCGCAAGTGTTCGGGACGATTACCATTAGCGATGGCATTTCCATGGGAACTGAAGGGATGAAATATTCCCTGGTGTCGCGGGAAGTAATTGCTGATTCCATTGAAACTGCCTGTACCGGACAAAGTATGGATGGGGTGTTGGCAATTGGTGGTTGTGATAAAAATATGCCAGGAGCAATGCTGGCGATCGCTCGGATGAATATTCCAGCTATCTTTGTTTACGGTGGCACCATCAAACCCGGTCACTACAACGGACGCGATTTAACTGTTGTCAGTTCTTTTGAAGCTGTTGGTCAATACAGTGCTGGAAAAATTGACGAAAAGGAATTATTAGAAGTTGAAGGTCGGGCTTGTCCTGGCGCTGGTTCCTGTGGTGGAATGTTCACGGCTAACACCATGTCTTCTGCTTTCGAGGCGCTGGGTATGAGTTTGCCCTATTCCTCAACAATGGCAGCGGAAGATGCCGAAAAAGCCGACAGTACAGAAAAATCGGCATTTGTTTTAGTCGAAGCTATTCGCAAACAAATCTTACCCCGACAAATCATCACCCGCAAATCTATCGAAAATGCCATTTCTGTAATTATGGCGGTGGGTGGTTCCACAAATGCGGTGTTGCATTTCTTGGCGATCGCTCGTGCCGCAGAGGTAGAGTTAACTATAGACGACTTTGAAGCTATCCGCGCCCGTGTTCCCGTTTTGTGTGATTTAAAACCAAGTGGTAGATATGTAGCTACAGACTTGCACAAAGCTGGAGGCATTCCCCAAGTGATGAAAATGCTACTTACACATGGTTTACTACATGGGGATTGCTTGACCATCAGCGGTCAAACCATTGCAGAGACATTAGCAGATATCCCAGAAGAACCAGCCGCGAGCCAAGATGTGATTCGTCCTTGGAACAACCCGATGTATGCCCAAGGACATTTAGCTATTCTCAGAGGTAATCTGGCAACAGAAGGGGCTGTAGCTAAAATTACTGGTGTGAAAAAGCCAGTAATTACTGGGCCTGCACGGGTATTTGAATCCGAAGAAGCTTCCTTGGATGCGATTTTAGCGGGTAAGATTCAACCAGGTGATATTTTGGTAATTCGCTACGAAGGCCCTAAGGGAGGCCCTGGAATGCGAGAAATGTTGGCCCCCACCTCCGCAATTATTGGTGCTGGCTTGGGCGATGCTGTGGGATTAATTACTGACGGACGCTTTTCTGGTGGTACTTATGGTATGGTAGTTGGTCACGTTGCACCAGAAGCAGCAGTTGGAGGTGCGATCGCTCTTGTGGAAGAAGGCGATCGCATTACCATTGATGCACCCGCTCGTTTATTGCAGTTAAATATCTCCGATGAAGAATTAGCTCGTCGGCGTGCTAATTGGCAACCTCCTGCACCACGTTACACAAAAGGTGTGTTGGCGAAATATGCCAAGTTGGTATCTTCTAGTAGTGTTGGTGCGGTAACGGATTTAGATTTATTTTAAAGTGAAAATTTGAGAGTAATCAGCTGTTCCACATCTAATTCGCATATCTAAATTTGATGAAAGTCTTGTGGCGTGAGCATTTTGTCTGCCCTGATTATGCAATTTAAATGTGGAGCAGCTTACTAATTAAACTTGATCGTATAAATTAGCCTGCGCTAATTGCTGAACTTTTGAAAGTTTGTTTTGAATATTTTTGCGGATATTATCTCGCTTCTCAAGCAAAGCAATGATTAATTTACCTAGATTGCTCTCCTCAAGAGCCTCTTCAGGTTTAATTAGCATTCCCTCTAGCTCAAAGTGTCTGAATAGCCCCTCAAATTTACCTTGATAGGTTATGCAAGCGACAGGAGTTCCTTGCCCCAAACAGGCAATAGCAAAATGCATTCTACCGCTCAGTACCATATCAAGATTCCCAGCTATAGATTTGATTTGTCTAGCACTAAACTGTGCAGGTAGCTTCAAACAATGATACTGCACTTCTGCCGGAAGATCTTGCCAGATTGCCTCAGATAAACCAATATCACTAGACTTCTTGTCAGGATGGCGAAAATCATGAGGAACTAGTATGAAGCTGACGTTATCATTTTGAGAATATATTTCAGTTAAAGCCTCTACATAGATGTGAATTATTTTATTAATATCTTGCTCGTCAGGTTGGGAAATTATTTGAGAATTGGCGTTGATTCCAAGAACTACCCGTTGATTGATTTTCTGGTCTTTAATCCATTTCAATACATCTGATAGATGTCCATCATTACTAGCAGGATGCACGAGAAATGCTAAGTCAGCGACTAGTTCTATTGGTCTTTTTAATTTCTGAATCAGACGATTCTGTGAAATTGGATCTCGAGCGTATAACTTGATATCTAAAGGTAATTTTTGAAAAGCTTCAACTACTTTTTCTGTTGGTTCTTCATTGAAGCTAAAGCCAAGTATAGCACTATCTGTACCTGTTTGCTTAGCTAATGCAGCACATTGGATTCTTCTGGCAGATCGGTACTCACTATACTTGCCATCCATTACGTCGGCACCCAGACAATAAAATTGGTCATAAGTGCTAGCTAGTTTTATAAATTCAAACCACTGTTTCCATGAATCGCTAAAGATGTGATGAACAATTTTTAAATTTTGAGATTCTGTTTTAAAATTGTTCCAATCAGGAGATAGACTACAGGAAATTAATCCAATTTTTTCTACACCTTTATCTTTGAAATAATCAATAATTCCAGTAATCATAGCTTCATCGCCAATACTACCAAAATTGCTGGGAGGCAGTATAAGAATAGAACGATTTTGCTGATTACGAGCATGGTTAAAAATCCGCATTAGCCTTAATTTAGTAGCATATGCGTTCAGAAAAAGAGACAAGATATCTTGTTTCATTTATTTTTAAAGATTATTAACAGATTTGAACTTTTGTTTAGTATAGTACGAATTTTATTTTTTTTAACTTTTTTTAAACTCTGTTGGCAAAAAAAACTTCTTCAATTTTGAACCCCGGATAGCGTCCAAACAGACCATATTAAGAGGGAAAAATTCCGGGGTGGAAATACCTGATTTCACAGTTTTCAGAAGCTACATCGTGCCTTGCTAATTGGCGTTGCTGATTTCATGTATGAAAACGATTGTGCATATATCAAAATTATTGTAGAGACGTTGTGTTGGAACGTCTCTACATCTGGATTCATACTGCAATTGGGCAACGCCTTCCAGGGACTGCTGTATTTCCCGCTTTTTAAGGCTTACTCGTAAATTCCCCACTGTCTTGATTCTGGCGGTAGACGGAACTTTCCGGCTTGACTCGTGAATTCTGACTTGTGAATTGTTCTTCAATTTTTGCAGTTGCGTCAGTTTCAGACTTCAGTTCGTAAGTCTTTATGCGTTAGGATGACTACAGTGTGGGCAATATACTTAAATCTCATGAATAAAAAAGCACTTTATGTAATATATTTAACTTTGTACTTTATTGATGACGGTTTGATAGTTGGTGAAGTTTGGAGTTTATAATTCCGGTTAGGAAGTATCCACAATCATAATAGGGTATTGTTAGGAACAATGTCTTTTAAGACACTTGCCAATAAAAATGCCCAGCCGAATCGACAATATTATTGCCTATCAACTATATTTCTGGCGCTTTCGCCTTGGGGCGAAAGCAACGTTTGGGTATTTTTTTGATTCGATTTCTCTAACAAGCCTTGTTTGAAAGGATTGAGTTCATTGCAGTAACAGTTTTTTGCTCAAAAAAATCACCACCATACCTGTAGCCATACCAATACAAGCAGAAGGAATTAATTTTTTTTAGAGACTTACCCAATGGAACCACCTAAAGAATCATCGAATTTTCGACAGAAGGCGTTAAAAGGTGTATTTTGGTCTGCAATTCAAAATTGGGGACGCCAAGCGATCGCCTTTGTTGTTTTTGCGCTGCTTGCTCGTCTGCTTGGGCCTGAGACTTTTGGTTTAGTTGCTTCAGCTACTATATTCCTGGCATTCGTAGGTATTTTTCTTGACCAAGGATTTTCTGTAGCGATCATCCAACGAAAGGAACTGGAACCAGAACATCTCGATACAGCCTTTTGGACTAACTTTGTCATCGGCTTGGTAATGACGGCTTTGAGTATTGCGGCGGCTGGATTGGTTGCCAACTTTTTTTCTCAACCGGAGTTAACACCAATCATTCGTTGGTTATCTCTCAGTTTTGTAATTATTTCCCTGAGTAGTACTCAGGAAGCAATTTTTCAACGCAATCTTGATTTCAAACCCCTAGCGATACGCGAACTGGTAGCAGTATGTTTAGGTGGTGTGGTTGGCGTGACAATGGCTTTTATGGGCTTTGGTGTTTGGAGTCTAGTTAGTCAGCAGTTAGTAAATGGTTTGGCTAAGGTTGTAGTTCTCTGGTCGGCCAGCAATTGGCGACCAAGATTCAAGTTTTCTCAAAGGCATTTTCATGAATTATTTTCTTTTGGTATTAATGTAGTTGGAACCCAAATACTCAACTTTGTTAATCGCAGATCTGATGACTTATTAATTAGTTATTATCTAGGCCCAGTTGCTTTGGGTTATTACTCCGTCGCTTATCGCTTGCTCTTAATAATTACACAGTTATTAACTGGCGTGATCAATCAGGTAGCGATACCTGCATTTTCTAGGTTACAGCAAGAACCTGAAAAGTTGAAAAATGCTTTTTATCAGGTAACGCAACTTACAAGTCTGATTTCTTTTCCAGCATTTTTGGGTATGGCAGCATTAGCACCCGAATTAGTAAGAGTTTTGTTCGGAGAACAATGGTTGCCAAGTATTCCAGTGATGCAAATACTTGCTTTTATTGGTATTGTTCATTCAGTTACCTACTTCAACGGTACTGTAATCACAGCGATGGGTAAACCGGCTTGGAAACTGAAGTTAAACTTTATGCACTCCGTAGCAAATGTTATCGGTTTTGCAATTGCTGTACACTGGGGAATTGTAGCTGTTGCAGCAGTTTATGTGATTCGCAGTTACTTGTTGACGCCTGTAGATTTGTGGTTAATTCGTAAATTAATTGGTATAAAATTGATTGTTTATCTGCGGCAGTATGTGATTCCATTAACTGGAGTCCTGGGTATGACAGTTGTAATTTTTGCGGCTAGACACTTCCTGAAAAACCTCATAAACCTACAAACATTATTAGCTGTTTGCATATTGTTGGGTGCCATAACCTATGGAGTGCTTATTGTATTGCTTGCACCAAAGATAGTACAGCAAATACTTGAGATAGTTAACCCATTGATATCTAAAAAATTGGGACACAGTAAAAGATAATAATAAATTCTGGCATTGCTAAATCATCGCTTGATTGGGCAATGCCTATTTCAACTTCAGCTATCAAGAAAAATTCTTGGGCAAAAATTTTACTATAGGACTAGTATTTGATTTTTGAAATTACTCGTAGCGTTACCATGCAGGAAACAAACTACGTGCCATGATTCGTGAATTTGCTGACATTGAGATATTGTTTAAATAACTTTTGTAACAAGTTAACGTATGAAAAATAATCAAATTCCTCCTGGAAGCTTTGGTCTACCTGTATTAGGTGAAACACTTTCTTTTGTTCTTAACCCAGACTTTGTTAAAAAGCGCTATCGACAGCATGGGTCTATCTTCAAAACTCATATTCTTGGCAGACCAACTGTGGTGATGGTGGGGCCAGAAGCTTTAGAGTTCGTTTTGTCAAGCCATATGGAAAATTTTTCTTGGCGCGAGGGATGGCCTGCTAATTTCAAGATATTGCTTGGTGAATCGCTTTTTTTGCAAGATGGAGAGGAACATCGCAGAAATCGCCGTTTGATGATGCCGGCGTTGCATGGTCCAGCATTGGTAAATTATGTCGCCACTATGGAAGATATCACACGTAGCTATCTGCAAAAGTGGGAGAAGCAGCAGGAGTTTACCTGGTTTAAGGAGTTTAAACTACTAACGTTTGATATTGCTAGTCAATTGTTATTGGGTACGCCTCCTGGTCCCGAAGGTGCGCGCCTGAGCAAGTTGTTTGGAACTTTAACCAATGGACTGTTTGCAATTAATCCCTTGCCTTTACCGTTTACAAAATTTGGCAAAGCTTTAGCCGCTCGTAATCAAGTTTTAGAGCAGATAACTCAAATTGTCCGAGAACGCCAACAAAATCCAACCAAGGATGCTCTGAGTTTGTTAATCCAAGCTAGAGATGAAGATGGTAACAGTTTAAGTGAAAAGGAACTCGTAGCCCAAGCGCTGCTGTTACTTTTTGCTGGACATGAAACAACTACTTCTATGCTGACTTGGTTATGTACAGAATTAGCCCGTCATCCAGAAATCCTGGAAAAGGCTAGGGAAGAACAATTACAACTTGCAAGTAAGGGGAACTTGGATTTAGAACAATTAGGAAAAATGCCTTATTTAGAACAGGTTTTATGGGAAGTTGAAAGATTATATCAATCTGTGGGCGGTGGGTTTCGTGGTGTTATTAAAGACTTTGAATTTAAAGGTTTTCATGTACCTGCTGGTTGGCAACTATTTTATTCAATTAGAACTACTCACCAAATTGAAGAAATTTATTCTCAGCCAGACCGTTTTGAGCCTGAACGTTTCAGCCCTCAACGGCAAGAACACAAAAAATATCCTTTTAGTCTAGTTGGTTTCGGCGGTGGTCCCCGTGTTTGTATCGGTATAGCTTTTGCCAAAATGGAAATGAAAATAGTGGCTTCCCATCTCCTACGCAACTATGATTGGGAAATATTGCCTAACCAAAGTTTGGATTCCGTGCAGTTGCCCACAAATCACCCGAAAGATGGGTTGCGAGTTCGATTTCATCGGCGATGAAATTTTTCTGAATATTAATACAGCGCTTCTCAGTTGAGTAAAGTAGATGTTGATAAGGAAGAAAGACTAGAGGCTAGAATAATGTGCCTCATTTAAATGAAAAGCGCTGTAATTGCAGGTTAAAATGACTTTTTTGATGAAGTAATTAAATTAAATATATGAAAAATCATCAAATTCCTCCTGGAAGCTTTGGTCTACCTGTATTAGGTGAAACACTTTCCTTTTTTTTTGACCGCGACTTTAGTAAAAAGCGCTATCGCGAGTTTGGGCCTATCTTCAAAACTCATATTTTTGGCAGACCAACTGTGGTAATGGTAGGGCCAGAGGCGTTAGAGTTCGTTTTGTCAAGCCATATGGAGAATTTTTCTTGGCGCGAGGGATGGCCTGCTAATTTCAAAATCTTGCTGGGCGAATCACTTTTTTTGCAAGACGGAAAGGAACATCGCAGAAATCGCCGCTTGATGATGCCGGCGTTGCACGGACCAGCGTTGGTAAATTACGTTGCTACTATGGAAGATATCACACGTATTTATCTGCAAAAGTGGGAAAAGCAGCAGGAGTTTACCTGGTTTGGGGAGTTTAAACAACTGACGTTTGATATTGCAAGTCAATTATTATTGGGTACGCCTCCTGGTGTTGAAGCTAGGCGCGTGAGCAATTTGTTTACAACCCTATCAAGTGGGTTATTTGCTATTAATCCATTGCCTTTACCATTTACCAAATTTGGTAAAGCCCTAGCAGCCCGTAATCAAATTTTAGAGCATGTAACTAAGGTTGTTAGAGAACGCCAGCAAAACCCAACCAAAGATGTTCTGAGTTTGTTAGTGCAAGCTAGAGATGAAGATGGTAACAGTCTCAGCGAACAAGAACTCATCGCCCAAGCAGTACTACTACTTTTTGCCGGACACGACACCACAACCACGATGTTAACTTGGTTGTGTTTAGAATTAGCTCGTCATCCAGAGGTACTGCAACGCGCTAGGGAAGAACAACTGAAATTTGCTGATGTTAATTCTTTAACTTTGGAACAACTGGGGCAAATGCCTTATTTAGACCAAATTTTATGGGAAGTTGAAAGGCTACGTCCGTCAGTTGGTGCGGGATTTCGTGGTGTTGTTAAAGAATTTGAATTTAAAGGCTTTTATGTTCCTGCTGGTTGGCAATTATACTATGCGATCGCATTTACTCATCGCCTCCCAGAAATTTATTCTCAGCCAGAGCTTTTCGAGCCTGACCGCTTCAGTCCCCAGCGTCAAGAACACAAGCAGTATCCTTTTAGTTTAGTTGGTTTTGGCGGTGGGCCACGCGTGTGTATTGGGATAGCTTTTGCCAAAATGGAAATGAAGATTATCGCAGCTCACCTTCTACGTAGCTATGATTGGGAAATCTTACCCAATCAAAGTTTAGATACAATGGGAATTCCTAATCGTCCTAAAGATGGGTTACGAGTTCGATTTAAGCCTCAGTGATATCATGTCTGCTAAAGACTAATCGTTTAGGCTGACGCAAAGATGAGGGGATAATCATAAGTGATTAGCTGGACTTGCATATGAAATTTTGGCATTGCTGAATCAAGGGATGATTTAGCAACTGATAAAATCTCTCCCCGTGCCTCAAGAGCTTCCCCTGCCTCAATTCATTCCCCTGTTCTGCAACACCGAATTTTTTTATGGCACTTTCCATAGAGATAAATTTGCCTGAACAAGTTTTACAACGCTGGCAAACAGCGAAAGATATCGTCAACCAAAGCGTTAATTCTTTGAGTAACTCAGTAGAACAAGTTGGCGAATCTTTAAAAGCACAAGCTACTACAACGACTAATACAGCAATTGATACAGTGACGACAAGTTTAGAACAAACTTGGCAAACGGCTGAACAGTTGAAAAGCACCACATCGGGAGCAATTGAAACAGCAATCAGTTCTTCTTTTAATGATTGGCTGATACAACACCCTGTAATTTTGCGGTTAATTCAAATAGTCGGCTGGGCAGCCAATCATCCCATTATTAGCGTTGTAATTCTGATTTTTGCGCTTGCTTTATTTTGGAGTATTATTAAAGCAATTGTCCGCGTCATCGAAACAGCTAGTTGGTCAATACTCCAGTTTCCATTTAAGTTACTTCAGGGTTTAGTTAAAGTTAGCTTTCTTTCTTTAACTCAAGTTGGTAGTTTTGCTGTACAGCGAATTAAAAATACCAAAACAGCTGATAATCTATCAGTTTTACCACCTGATAATTTGCCAAAAAATAAACAACTAAGATTGGCAGAAATTTCTAGTCGTTTAGAGGCAATTCAAAAGGAACAACATGAGCTTTTAGAAGAAGCAGCAGATTTGATTGCTGCTGATACGATTGAGTTAAAAATATCAGAAATTAAACCGCTAGAAAACGTTGAATCACATCTTGGCTGAGTTCGTCGGTGGAGCCGGAGGCGACGATACCGCCTTTTTGCATGGCGTAATAGTAATCGGCTTGACGAACAAAGTGTAAGTGTTGTTCTACTAATAAAACAGAAATGCCTGTGGTTTGGACGATGCGACGGACTGCGGCTTCAATTTCTAGGATGATGGAGGGTTGAATACCTTCGGTGGGTTCGTCTAAGACGAGTAGTTGAGGTTCTCCCATTAAAGCACGTGCGATCGCCAACTGTTGCTGTTGTCCTCCACTCAAATCGCCACCCATGCGCGAAAGCATGGTTTTTAACACTGGAAATAAGCTAAAAATTTCTTCGGGAATTTCTGGTTTTTTGACTGGTTTGCGTCTAGCTTCTAAACCAAGCAGTAGGTTTTCTTTGACTGTTAAACGGGGGATAATTTCTCGTCCTTGGGGAACATAACCAATTCCTAATTTTGCTCTTTGGTCGGGAGATTTGGAGTTGATTAATTGTTCGGCTAAGTGAATTGTACCGATGCGGGGTTTGAGTAAACCCATGATGGTCTTAAGTAGGGTTGTTTTACCGACACCATTGCGTCCGATGAGGCAGACCATTTGACCGGATGGTACGGTTAAATCTACGTTGCGGAGAATGTGGCTTTCGCCGTAGTAAACGTTGAGGTTTGAGATTTTTAGCATTAGTTTACGCAGAGGCGCAAAGGCGCAGAGAGGAAGAATTCTGTTATTATCAATTCTGTTCAAGTCAGACAGTAATTATTCTAGGAGATAAACGATGGGCAAGAAATATGATGTTTATGGTGTAGGTAATGCCTTAGTAGATATAGAATACGAAGTATCTCCAGAGTTACTACAACAGTTAAAGATTGATAAAGGTGTAATGACACTCCTAGATGAAGATAATCAAAATCATATTTTGGAAAATCTCAAAAATCTTCATTGTCGTAAGAGTTGTGGAGGTTCAGCAGCAAACACAATAGTGGCAATTAGTCAACTAGGAGGAAAAGTTTTTTATTCCTGTAAAGTGGCTAATGATGAATTTGGAGACTTTTACATAGAAGATTTACTCAACTGTCAGGTAGATACTAACTTAAAAAATGGCGATCGCCAATCAGGAATTACAGGTAAATGTTTGGTGTTAGTAACTCCGGATGCAGATCGCACCATGAATACATTTTTGGGAATTACTGGAGAATTTTCTACACAAGAATTAGTATTAGAAGCGATCGCTGATTCAAAATATCTATATATTGAAGGATATTTAGTAACTTCTCCCACAGGAAAAGAAGCAGCTATAAAAGCTAGAGAAATAGCTGAAACAGCGGGAGTAAAAACTAGCCTGTCCCTATCTGATTACAACATGGTGAAATTTTTTAAAGATGGTTTATTAGACATCATTGGCCCTGGTTTAGACTTTATTTTTGCTAATGAAAGTGAAGCATTAGGACTAGCAGATACACAAGATTTTCAAGTAGCTGTAGACAAACTAAAAATATTGAGTAAGAAATTTGCCATTACTCGCGGTTCCAAAGGTTCAGTAGTATTTGATGGTGATAAATTAATTGAAATCGCTGCACCTCAAGTAAAAGCCGTAGATACAGTGGGAGCAGGAGATATGTATGCAGGAGCTTTCCTCTATGGAATTACCCAAGGTATGAGCTATGAAGAAGCCGGAAAATTAGCATCAACTGCGGCTTCTAAGGTTGTTACATCCTACGGGCCAAGATTAAAAACTGAGGAATTGAAGGCATTACTTACTGCTTAGGGAACTCCCAAAAATAAATTATTCTGCTTCAAGTCGTTGGCTGTTGATGGTTGACTGTCAACGGTCAACTGTCTTTATTCTTCCTGTTTTCCTAAATATACTTCAATGACGCGGGGGTCATTTTGTACTTCTTCAAAATTCCCTTCGCACAGCACCGAACCTTGATGTAATACTGTTACTTTGCGAGCAATTTGACGCACAAATTCCATATCGTGTTCAATGACTAAGATTGAATGACTCTGAGCTAAAGCTAAAAGTAGTTCGCCAACGTTGTAGGTTTCTTCATCTGTTAAACCAGCAACAGGTTCATCAACGAGTAATAAATCAGGAGACTGTGCTACTAACATCCCAATTTCTAAACGTTGCTTTTCTCCATGAGAAAGTAAAGCTGCTGGAATGTCTGCTTTAGCAGTTAAACCGATGGTTTCTAATAAGCCTTTAATACTATTTTTTTCGGTAATACTAGAGCTGCCAAACAAAGTAGAAAAGACATTTTTATTGCGGTTGTTGGTAATTTCTAAATTTTCACGGGGCGTTAAATTTAGATAAACTCTTGGTGTTTGGAATTTGCGCCCAATTCCCAACCGCGCAATTTGATGTTCGGAGAAAGAACGTAGGTTTCTACCTTTGAATAAAACTCGCCCAATGGTTGGTTTCACTTTCCCGGTAATGACATCTAAAAATGTTGTCTTTCCCGCACCATTTGGCCCAATTACTACTCGTAACTCACCCACATCCATGCTAAAGTTTAGCTTATTTATAGCTTTAAAACCATCAAAGCTAACAGTTACATTTTCAGTTTCTAATATTTTCGCGTTCATGTTGCACTTCGATGTCTTCTTCTAAAGCAGGGTATGTAACAATTTCTTGAGGGCCTTTGAAAAAAGAAAGATTCTGACGACGCAACCATCCAACTATGCCGTCAGGAAGCACTGTTACGACAATCAAAAATAGTGCGCCTTGGAAAAATAGCCAGATTTCAGCAAATTGTTCGCTTAAAAAAGTGCGGGCATAATTGACTAATAAAGTTCCGACAATTGCGCCAATTAAAGTAGCGCGTCCTCCTACAGCGACCCAAATTACCATTTCAATGGAAAAGGCAATATCCATCGCTCTGGGTGACACAGAACCACTTTGAACGGTGTAAAATGCTCCTGCTATGCCTGCGATCGCACCTGAAACTCCAAACACCAGCACCTTAAAATCTGTAGGGTCATAGCCAGAAAATCTGACTCGACTTTCATCATCGCGAATCGCTATTAACAATCTGCCAAAGCGTCCGCTTGTCAGCCAGCGACAAATTCCGTAGGTAGCGGCGAGAAATACCACTGTCAACGTGTAAAATACAAATTGTGTTTTAGTATCGCTGACTGTTGCCCCAAATAAAGTTGTAAAATCTATCAGCCCATTCGTACCGTTGAATAATTTTTGTTGACCATTGAAGAAGTTGAAAAAGACAATGGTTCCGGCTTGAGTCAATATAGAAAAATAAACTCCCTTGAGGCGATTTCTAAATACTAAATATCCCAACAATCCTGCCAATAAGCCTGGAATTAATATCACGGCAGCTATTGTCAAAGGAAAAGAATAAAAAGGTTGCCAAAAAGCGGGAAGTTCCGTAACTCCATAAAGTCCCATGAAATCGGGTAATTCACCAGTTGGAACTTGCAGTTTGAGGTACATGGCGATCGCATATCCACCCAAGCCAAAGAAAATCCCATGTCCCAAACTCAATAAACCAGTATACCCCCAAATCAAATCAATACCCAAAGCCACGATCGCCAGCGATAAAAATCGCCCCAACAAATTCAGGCGAAACTCCGACAGCACCAGTGGCATAATGGTAATCAGGGAAAGTGCGATCGCCACCACCACTCCCACTTCAATCAATAATCCTCTCTTCTGCTTCATTCTCTGCATCTGTGCGTTCAATTTAAACATCAACAGTACGTCCCTTCTGCGGGAAAATTCCGCCAGGCTTCCACTGCAAAAACACAATAATCAGCGCAAATACCATTACCTTGGCCATACTTGTCGTGGCAAAAAAGGTAAAGAAATCTGCCAAAGGTTTCACAGAACTCAACAACAAAGCCAAAGTTCCAGAACCGATTAAAAAATTAGCTGTACCAATTGCCAAAGCTGCGACAATACTACCTGCTAAATTCCCCACACCCCCAACGACAACAACCATAAAAGTGTCAATAATATAGTTTTGTCCGGTGTTTGGGCCTACAGAACCTAGTAAACTAATCGCACATCCAGCCACGCCAGCTAAACCAGAACCAAGTGCAAAAGTAACCGCATCAACTTTTTGAGTCGGGATACCCAAACAAGCACTCATACTGCGGTTTTGCGTCACAGACCGAATTCTTAAACCCCAGCTAGAACGTTGCAAAAATACGTAAATACCCGCCACACAAATGATTGTTAAAGCAATAATAAATAACCTTGCAAAAGGCAATTGCACGCCACCCAAAGACATCCCCGCTTGTAACCAAGTAGGTGCAGTTACATCCACATTTTGAGCGCCGAACCAAGGTTGAGTTACTGCTAGCTGATAAGTTTGGCTTAATAAATTGCCCGTGATGATTGTTATCCCCAGCGATAGCAATAACAACACCGCCACAACCCAACTACGAACTCTTTCTAAATTTGTGCGAGAATTTAAAATCCATAACCCGCCAAAAAACAACAGAGAAAATATAGCTATGCCAATTATTAAAACCCAATTCACACTGCGAACAAATTGTTGAAAAATTAAACTCACTCCCCAAGTTGCCAAGAGAGTTTCTAGGGGACGCCCATAGAGATAGCGAATTACACCCTTTTCTAAAATTAATCCCACAAAGGCTGTGAAAATAAAAGCAATAATCAAAGCCAAAAATATATAACCTTCAAACCACACTCCGCCCAATTGTTTACAGCCATTCTGCACAACAAATGTTGTATAGGCACCAAACATCATCAATTCGCCATGTGCCATATTAATGACACCCATCAATCCAAATACAATGGCTAATCCCAACGCTGCAATTAATAATACAGCGCCAATACTAATCCCATTAAAGATAGCCTCTAAAAAACCTGCTAACACTTGTTTACTTCTCCATATACTAATTCGTAATTGGTAATTAATTACGAATTACGAATTACGAATTACGAATTATTTAAACTTTCTTATATTTACCGCCCTTCGCTGGGTCGGTCCAATCACAAGCAAATCCCTTAGTTTCTTTCACAAATTGATTCCAAGGAACTGGTTCAACTGGTGCAGGCGTCGCATAGACAATATCAAACAAACCATCTTGTCTGACTTCGCCAATTCGCACAATTTTAGAGATGTGATGATTGGCATCCATTGTCACTTTACCTTCAGGTGCATCTAGAGTTTGGCCGACTGCTGCAGCACGCACTTTCTCTAAATCAGTAGTCCCAGCTTTTTCTACTGCTTGTTTCCACAAATAAACTGCGATATATGCTGCTTCCATTGGGTCATTTGTAACCCGGTTTTCACCGTATTCTTTTTTGAAAGCAGCAACAAACTTTTTGTTAGCAGGTGTGTCTACTGTTTGGAAATAATTCCAAGCAGCGTAATGACCTTTGAGATACTCTACACCAATTGCTTTAACTTCTTCTTCAGCAATACTTACAGACATAGAAGGATATTTATCTGGTGTTAATCCAGCACCTTTTAGTTGTTTGAAGAAAGCAACATTGCTATCACCATTTAAGGTGTTATAAATAACGCCACCGTTGGGTAAATTTTGTTTGATTTTAGTGATAATTGGTGTAACTTCTGTGTTACCCAATGGTAAATAATCTTCGCCGACTGTTTTACCACCTAAAGCTTCTAATTGGGATTTGATGATTGTGTTAGCTGTTCGAGGAAAAACGTAGTCAGAACCAACTAAAAAGAATTCTTTACCTTTATTTTTCAACAACCAATCAACAGATGGTTCGATTTGTTGATTTGGCGCGGCGCCAGTATAAAAAATGTTTTTAGAACACTCTTGACCTTCGTATTGTACGGGATACCAGAGCATATGATTTTTGCTCTCAAATACTGGTTTGACGTTCTTGCGGCTAGCAGAAGTCCAACAACCAAAAACTACGGCGACTTTATCTTGATCTATTAGCTTGGTTGCCTTTTCTCTAAAAGTATCCCAGTTAGAAGCACCATCTTCACTAATTGCTTCAATTTGTTTACCTAAAACACCACCACTAGCATTAATTTCTTTAATTGCTAATTTTTCAGCGTCAACAACGCTTTTTTCACTAATAGCCATCGTACCACTCAGGGAGTGCAATATGCCTACTTTGATAGTCCCGCCAGTAGCAGCAGCAACAGGAGAAGCGGCCGGAGGAGCAGTTTCTGTAGCAACTGGGGTATTATTCGCGCAAGCCTTTAGAAAAATGCTGCTTGTGAAACTTACAGATCCGAAGATTAAAAACTTGCGGCGGTTAAATTCTCTTGTCATATATTTGATGAATTTTCTTCTTGATGAATTAGCCAACTCATAGGAAGTTGACAATATCAATGATTAAATTGTGATATTAGTGCGATAGTTTACTAGTAAAAAGTTACTTGTTATACAAAATCTTTGTTTTTGTAATAAAAAATTAAATTTCAATATTAACTTTTGTTTCGTTGTTGCAATTATCATGTCAATATAAATCAGAGGATAGTATTTTAGTACTATCCTCTGATTTAATTTCAAATCTCTCGATCGCATATTGACGAAAAACTTGATTTTTAACTTCTTGTGTGGTTAAGTTATCTAAGCAAAAACGTAAATATTAGCATTGCTCAAAGAAAATCCGGTGTTGAGAGTAGCAATTTGGGTTTGAGCGATCGCTCCTGTTCCGTCTTGATCGAAAAATAAAGAACCGTTATCTTGATTAAAGATAAATCTACTATCACTCGTCGTAGCTGCCAAACCTAAAGCGAATTGATTAACAGCGATCGCAGCACCACCAATTAGTCCACTACCAAAACCAGCCGCAGATATAAAAATAGTATCATCAAGGGTGTTAAAATCACTAATTGTATCACTTCCTTCAGTCGGAGAGTAGAAGGTAAAGTAATCATATCCCGTCCCACCAATTAGCGTATCGTTGCCAGTTCCGCCAACCAGGATGTCATCGCCTCTGCCACCATACAAAATGTTAGCAGCACTATTACCAATAATCATGTCATCGCCATCACCACCCAAGGCATTTTCAATCACGGTTTCGGCGCTGATAGTTAGGGCTGTTGCGTTCAAGGTACTCACAGAACCCGGAGTCAGGTTGAGGAAAGAATTGGAAGTAATTGCCGCAGCATTAATTGTATCGATACCGGAAGTATCAGTCAGAGTTGTGGCGCCATAAATGCCGTACTCATTGGTGTAGAAATAAGTATCATTAACAGTATCTGCATCTCCATATAAATTTAATTTCCAACTATTGAAGATACCAATATCTGTAGGGCCTAAATCCTTAACTGTGAGTGTCCAGTTGCCAGCGCTGTTTTCTCCCCAGTGTTGCGTGCTAGAAAACTTAAACACGATATTGTCTCCATCATCTTCCTTATTGCCAGGTTGGTGAACAAGAACACTTTCAGTTCCACTGGGAGAAGTCAGATAAACAACCAAATCGCCGCGATAGGGATGAGTCAGATCGAGTTCCACTTCAACAGTGTCAATATCTAAATCTGCGCCGACAGTAAACGTATGGCTAATACCTGCGTTATTGTTATCTGGGATAATCCAGCCTAAATTACCCGAACTAAAAGAAAGACTCTGCTCGTTGTCTAATCGGCTTTCATTTTGCCAAGTTTCTGCTAAACGCACAGCAGCATGAGCGTCAACTAATCCAAATCCATAGTCTTGGCTGACATGTAAGCCTCCGCCATTCCAGTTGTTAGCGCCGTTGAATTGCCAAATATAATCTGCTCCCCATGCAGAAGGATCGTTTTGACGAGCAGAATAGGCAAGAATTTCTTGGATATCTCGATAACCTAAATTGGGATTTGCTTCCAACATTAAGGCAATTACGCCAGAAACCATTGGGGCGGCGGCTGAAGTGCCGTTAAAACTGTAATTATAATCACCGTAATCATAGCCGCCATATCCGATGCGATCGGTGGTTACAATACTGCCATAACTACCGCTCCCAAACGCAGAAACCAGAATCGAAGCCCCTGGAGTACTGTATGCAGATGCCGAACCATCAGAATTGAGGGCTGCTACGGTAATGACGTGGCGAGAGTTCTGAAAGTTGTGATAGTTAGTATTATCTCCTTTTTCGCGATCGTTACCGGCTGCAAATACGATCGCTGTTCCTAATCCATTACGTCCATTAGCAACAGCATTTACAATAGCTTGTCCTGTTTGTGGGGCATTATAAAAATTATCGAGAAAAAAGTTGGTTCCAAAACCCCAGCTATTATTGACAACATCAAAATTCACAGCACGCCACAGCGCATCAGTCGCAGTGTATATAGAGCCAGGAATCGCTCTAATACCAGCAATTGTTGCATTGAAAGCAACGCCCACACTACCAACTCCGTTGGCCTCAGCAGCAATAATACCTGCTACTGATGTCCCGTGGCTATCCTCATAGATATCTCCGAAGGGAATAAAATCTTGGTCGATACTGTCATAATCAATTGTTGCGTCATAATTATCGTCCAGGTCGTAGTGGAGATAATCAAATCCATCATCAATAACACCAACAACAACACCATTCCCTGTATAGTCATCCCATACATTAACAACGTTAAGGTCTAAACCACCAGGGTTATACAAATGCCATTGATAAGGGAATAGAAAATCAGCAGGAAAAGTAACCATAAATTTATCTCCTTAATTCTGGAATTACGAGGGAATGTAGAGGCGTAAAGCTGTACGCCCCCACGTCGATTAATCTGTTAGCAGTAATTCTGACAATTAGTAATGTACTTACGTACATAAAATATAGGACTAGTATTTGATTTCTGAAAAAATCTAAGTATGTGTAGGGTGTGTTACGGCTTCCGTAACGCACCACCCGAAGGTTTTGGTGCGTTAGCCTACGGCATAACACACCCTACGTATATTTCAAAAATCAAATATGATTCCTATAGAATAGAGAAAGCATCGATATAATTCACGCACCTTTGCTGCTTGCTTAGATGCAGGATGGTGTATGCAAGATTGCAGAAAACTGCATTGTCATTTGATAGATGTGTTGCAAAAATTACAATACCCTATTAAAAGCAGTCAGCATTCACGGTAACTTTTACTGTATTCGCGTTGGCGTAGCCTCTCGTAGAGAATTATTTCCGTAACTTTACGAGAAAGCAAGCTACGTCGAGCGGTCTGCATTTTAGGGTAGAAGGGATAGACAGGCTTGGTTTCATAGCCCCAGGCTTTAGCTTGTGGGCTAAATCTAAGCCTTGTTAACAACTTATTTATAAAGTAAGTATGAAAACAAAGAGTAGCCGAAATCCGATCCTATAGTATGCAGTATATTTATTAAGTTATAAAACGTTAATTGATTGCTTAGAGAAATATGATTAGAGTTTATGCTGATAAATTGATAAAAAGTCAAGATTTACCTCAATCACCAGCGATGAAAATTCTACTTATTGATGACCACCAATTAATCTTGACTGCAACCTTTAATTTATTGCAACAAGAATATCCAAATGCAGATATCATTAAGGTTAAAAGCGCATTTGAAGCTCTCAGTAAGATTGCGACTTCTTCCTTTGACTTGATTGTGATGGATTTATCTATACCAGAAGAAACAGGAATGACGGCCCAAATTGATACGGGTATCAACTTGATTCAACAGTTACTCAAGCAATATCCCCAGCAAAATTTGATGGTGCAAAGCAGTTATGTAAAGGCTTTGGTAAGGATAAAACACGAGATTGACGAGCATCAAGGTGGATTTGCGATCGCTGATAAAGGATTATCAGAACAAGAAATGTTAGCTCGCGTCTACATAGCACTCCAAGGCGCAACTCATACACAAGATATCAAAAACGGCTTAGAACTCAAACCAGAGTGGTTAGAAGTTTTAAGATTAGCTTTTGAAGAAGGATTAACAGATAAATTAATATCCGAACGGATGTATAGATCTGAACGTGCAGTCAGAGCATACTGGACAAAAATTCAAGACGTTCTCGGACTTTATCCAGAAGACTGTAAAAAGGAAGGTAAAAATATCCGTATTCAAACAGAAATTCGCGCTAGACAAGAAGGATTAATTGATTAGTTATTTATGATAAAAAAGTGATTTTGGGAACTTCATTGAATTATTAGTTTTGCCTTAAAAATCTTTATGGTGTGGGTTAATTGGAGAAGGATTCAAAATGAAATCAAAATTTTACTATTGGCGTCAGTTCCAGGAGCAGTATTTTTAATTGTTATAGTCATTGCACGTTCATACGGATTTTTACAAGACTTTGAATTGATGGCGTTGGACACGTTTTTACGTTTACGTCCTAGAGAAGTAACTGATGATAAAGTTGTGATTGTCGGTATTAATGAAGAAGATATCCGCAGTCTTGGTAGGTATCCCATTCCCGATGAAGAAATTGCAACACTGATCCAGAAAATACAAAAATATAAACCCATCGCCATTGGTCTTGATATAGTTCGAGATTTACCTGTTGAACCAGGTCATCAAAAATTAGTAGAAGTATTTCAAAATTCTAAAAATCTCATTGGTATTGAAAAGGTATTACCTCCAGATCCAATTTCACCACCGCCACAACTAACACAAAAACAATTAGGTTTTTCTGATATCGTAGTAGATAAGGATAATAAATATCGCCGTTACCTACTTTGGACACCATCGCCTAAAAATCCTCAAAATCCTGAAGAAGATAAATTTTCTTTTGGATTACAGTTAGCACGAGCTTATTTATCTCATCGAGATATTAATATTGAAACTGGAATAATTGACAAAAATACAATCAAATTTAAAACTACAGAACTGCCTCGTTTCTCATCGAATAGTGGAGGGTATGTCAAAGAAAATAGTAGTGGATTAAAAATATTAATGAATTTTCGTGCTGGGAGAAAACCCTTTCACGTTTTATCATTGAATGATATTAAAACTCAAAATTTTAATCCAAATTTACTACAAGACAAAGTAGTCATCATTGGGATTGTCGCTACTAGTGTCACTGATTTTGTCAATACCTCTGCAACTGTTTATCAAAAAATTCCTGGGCAAATATATGGAGTAGAATTTCATGCTCACGCTTGTTCGCAGATAATTAATGCAGTAATTAATGGACGACCCCTGTTAAAAGTTTGGTCGAATGAATGGGAATATATATGGATAATAATTTGCGGCTGTTATCCGATAATTCTTTTTTGGTTAGCCCAATCTTTATGGAAGAATTTACTGGCAGTTGTAGTAGTAGCTTTAGCTTTATTTGGTTTGGGTTTAGTATTAATTTCATTTGGTTGGTGGATTCCGATAGCACCGGGTTTATTAACCTTAATAATAAATGGCTTAGGATTGAGTGGTTTTGCATTTGCTTTATATCAAAATAATCAAGTATTTAAAATTAAAATGAACGAACGCCAACATACAATTGAACATGCGTTTACTGTAATTCATAATGGACCTCTACAAACTTTAGCAAATGTCTTGAGACAGATGCAGGCTCAAGATTGGCCGCATGAGGAATTAAAATTACAGTTAGAAAAACTTAATTATGAAATTCGAGAAATCGGGGAATATCTCAAGCTTGAGGCTTTATCTCAAGATGAAAGTCTGCGTTTAGGTAGCGGGTTAAAGCTTGATTTAAAACGCCCAATACATGAGCTTTTTTATGCAGTGTATAGTAGCACACTTGAACGGCAAGATCTAGAATACTTAAAAAATATTAAAGTGAAAATTCGTACTTTTGAACCAGTAGATGATAAATGTTTGAGTGTAAATAATAAACAAGAACTTTGTTTATTTCTGGAAGAAGCTTTATGCAACGTAGGGAAACATGCTAAAGGTGTCAAACGCATTGAAGCTATTGGCAAAAAAGATGAAGATTTCTATATTCTGAAAATTCAGGATAATGGTCCGGGGCTTGTTTCATACATTGAAAATAAAGGAACAAAACAACTGAGAAATATTGCCAAAAACTTAGGAGGTGATTTTAGACGTGAAAGCATTACCCCCAAAGGAACGGTCTGTGAAATAAGTTGGAAATTAAGAAAATAGCAATAGTAGTAATAGTAGTAATTGGAGGGTGGTAAATTTATTTAAATATTCCTGTGCTTAAATATGAGGCATAAAATGTCACAGTTTTTTAACAAAACTATCAATGTCAAATTAGTAACTAGTTGTGTTGTGGGCTTGTTATTGTTTTTAACACCACTAGCAAGTGCTAATTTTAGACCAGGCGATCGCAAACCTGCAAGCGACTACACCAGAAGCGGAGGTAGTAGAGGATGTCCGAAGTCGGATAATCAAATTCCTCTGACATTACTTGCGCCTAAAACATACATTGGCTATACAGCTTCTACACGTCCTACTTTTGCAGGTTATGTATCTAGTTCTCATGAAATAGAATTTCAAATTTTTGAGTTTGTTTCCAATAATACAGTCACCGCATTAAGTAACCCTATCAAACAAAATACATCACCAGGTATTTTCCAAGTATCTCTCCCTGAAAGTTATCCAAAATTAACTGTAGGTAAAAAATATTTTTGGCAAGTAGCAATCAGTTGTCCAGGAGACGATTTAGTAGAAAGAGCAGAATTTATGGTTGTAGAAATACCATCTACAATCGAAAACAAATTATTGGCTACAGACAATGGTTTACAAAAATCCAATACCTACGCCGCAGCGAATTTGTGGTACGAAGCCTTAGCTGAAGCCCTCAAATCAGCCAGTCCTGGAAAGTTAGGACAGGTAGGTTCAAATCTTGTGCAAGAGTTTGCCAAATATGAGTCAGCTAGACTCAAAGACAATGAAGAATTAGTCAAAAAACGAATAGCGAATTTACAAACAATTGCAAATCAAGAAAAGTGATATTTAGTTCATAAGCTGTTGCACTGTGAAATTCTTGTGTGGTGGGCTTTTTGCCCGCCATAATTACTACATTTTAATTCTATTTTTGACTTATTAGATAGTAAAGAGAAATCAAGATAATATTGGCGATCGCCATTCAAATAAAAGCAAAATTAGCCTCAATTACTTGCAAGAAAAAACTCAGTATGGTAATCTTAACTTAAGTTATATAAAAATATTTTTCAGTGTTAATTACTAAATTTAAAGCTGTGAGAAATATTGATTTACAGTTGAATAATAAGCGAAAAAAACCAAGATTTAATCGCTACAGTATATCCCTAGTCTTGAGTTTAATTATTTTCCCAAGTGTTGTATCTGCTCAGTCCACTCCTCCACCTGGAGTTAATATTCCGCCAACAACACCAGAAACCCTCGACCAAACAATTCCCAAACCAACCCCCTCACCAACTCCTTCGCCGACTCCACCTGCTGCTGCTCCTGAGATTCTGACTCCTCCTGAAACACAAATATCACCGGATACGAGTTTTCCCAGTAGTGAAAGTTTTCTAGTGAAAAAAGTCGAAGTTCTGGGAGCTACAGTTTTACAAAATGAAATTGCAGAGTTAATCAAGCCATTTGAAAATCGTCAAGTGACTTTTGCAGACTTGATTCAACTGCGTTCAGACATCACCGAACTCTACATCAAAAATGGCTATGTCACCAGTGGCGCATTTTTACCCAATAATCAAAATCTGACTGATGGTGTGGTAGAAATTCAAGTAGTAGAAGGTGGACTAGAAAAAATTGAGCTAGGCGGATTAAGGAGATTACAACCAGTATACGTGCGATCGCGTTTGCGAAAAGCTTCGTCTACACCTTTAAATCAAAAACGTTTAGAAGAAGCACTGCAACTACTACAACTCGACCCTTTAATAGAACAGGTAAACGCACAATTAACCGCCGGTAGTACTCCCGGTAGCAATATCTTACAAGTAACAATTACCGAAGCAGCTGCATTTCATGGTGGAGTATTTGTAGCCAACAATCAAACTCCTAGTATTGGTTCTACCCAAGCAGGAATATTTTTCAGCCATGATAACTTGTCGGGTTTTGGGGATAGTTTAACTGCTGAATATGGAATTACTGAAGGGCTGAATATATATAATTTCAGCTATACAATTCCCCTAAATCCGAATAACGGTACTCTTGCTTTTCGCGTCAACAATAGTGACAGCCGTATCATTGAAGATGAATTTAGCGAGTTAGATATTAAAAGTGACGCGCAAACTTATTCTTTTAATTATCGCCAGCCTTTGTACCGCAAACCCCAATCCGAATTTGCTATTGGTTTAGGGTTAGATTTACGCCGCAGTCAAACATTTTTACTCAATGACATTCCTTTTTCTTTTTCTGAAGGCCCAGAAAACGGTTTGTCAAAAGTGACAGTAATTCGTTTTTCACAAGATTGGGTGGAACGCAGTGCTAGTAGAGTTTTGGCTGCACGTTCTCAATTTAGTGTTGGTATTGATGCTTTTGACGCTACAGTTAACGATTCCGGTACTGACGGACGTTTCTTTTCTTGGCTAGGACAATTTCAATGGGTGCAGCGATTATCACCAGGAACAATTTTATTAGCAAGACTAAATGCACAACTCACAGGAGATTCTTTATTATCTTTAGAAAAGTTTAGTATTGGTGGAGTTGATACAGTCCGCGGCTACCGTCAAAATGAATTTGTGGCAGACAATGGAATTACAGCGTCATTTGAAGCTCGTATTCCTTTAATATCTTCCAATACATTGCAAGTCGCACCTTTTTTTGATATTGGTACAGCGTGGAATAATCGTGGTACTAATTCGAGTTCAGAGACTCTTGCAAGTTTGGGATTAGGTTTAATTTGGCAACCAATTCAAAATTTAAATTTGCGTTTAGATTATGGTATTCCGTTAATAGATGTGAATAGCGGAGGAAATACTCTACAAGATAATGGTTTTACTTTTTCCCTGCGATATCAGGCGTTTTAATACCAATAATTGTCAAAGATAATTTTGAATTCTGACTCCTGAATTCTGAATTCTGTTGTAATTATAAAACCATTAAATAAGTATCTTTTCCTTCTACTGGCAAAACTCGTAATTTTTGATTAACCAAATCGGGTTCTAATCCTAAATCTTCTAAAGGTATTAAACCTAATAAAGAATCTGAACCTTCTGGCAATTCAATACAATTAAATGTTCCTTCTCTTCCCTCAACTGAAAGATTTAACATTTTAAAAATCCGAGCTTTGTGTACTCCTGTAGCGACTTTAACATCTACTTCTCCTTGAAGAGGCAATCCTAAATCAAGAATAATATTTTTAGGCAAGCATAACCTAGTTGCACCTGTATCAACTAAAACATCATGTAAAGTAATTGAACGTATTTGTTCTGCTGGAATAAATCCTCTTTCTGCAAGAGTTTGGTCAATTTGGTTAGTAATAGTGATTGTGGTAGTTACTTTGCCCATTTTTTCTATTTTGCTCATTGCCATACTATTTTCCTATAAACTGGTGAGGTTGATGGGTGAATATATATTTACATTTTATTGAATTTTATGAAAAATCAGATCCCCGACTTCTTTAAGAAGTCGGGGATTTCAAACTCTCAATAAGTTTAACGACATTCTCGGCTCATCACTAAATCGCCGTTTGTTAGCCGATACACTCCTTGTGGTTCGATAATGCGATCGCCTTTTTTCCACTGGCGATTTGTACTATTATTATTGCTGATATTTTCTACATTACCTGTAGGATAATTTGAGGCTACTGCATTATTAGGACGAGTAGGTAACCCGCCAACACCCGTAATTAAAAAAGTGCCTTTTTGCTTAGAACTACGAGCAATACAACTATTAGCAATCAGCCTATTAGTATCAATAGGATTATCTTGTAACTCTGTGAGGCTGTTTTGAATAAAGGTGATATCGGGGACACCGATGATGTTACCAGATATTGCACCGCTGGCGTTGATATCGGTGCGATCGCTATTAGCTAATGACTCAAGAGTATTTCTGTCAATTGATGTTTGCGTCGGACTGTATAATGGTGCAGTCAATAAAGCACGGGTATTAAAAGTAATATTGCCTCCTTGACCTTCAGGTGCAAATGCCAGAATGTCGCTATCTTCTAAAGCAATGATAGTGTTAGCATTTAGATTAATATTACCTCCATTTGCTTGACCTGTAGAAAGGTCGGTGCGGATATCACTGTTATTACGCAAGCTAATGTTTTTTGCAGTAATATTAATATTCCCACCGCCTGCTTGTTCAGCCCTGGCGCTAACAAAGCTATTATTTGCAGTGTAATTTCCTGTTGCAATAATATTAATATCCCCTGCAATACCTTGTCCCTCGCTACGTACAGTCACTCCAGCGCCATTAGCTACATTGAAGTTATTTGTGAATAAAGATATCGTTCCACCATTACCAATAGAATCGGGATTTGTGCCTGCAAATATAGCTGCGTTAATATTCTCAGCAACTGTACCAGAAATAGTTATACTATCTTTAGCATTTATATTAATATCACCAGCATTCCCACTACTGCTAGTTGAGTTGAGAATTCGTCCACCATTCAACACTTCAAGTGTTCGGGCGTTGATGGTGATATTACCTCCATCACTAGAATTACTTGTACTAGCACTGATTTCGCCCCTGTCTGTTAAACGGAAATAACCTGTGTTAATTGTAATGTTTCCTGGTTTTCCAATACTTCCGTTATCGCTTCTAACTGATATTAAGCTAGGAAACCCATCTGCATCTAGTCCGGAAATAATTACAGCATCCGCAGCATTAATGCGAACATTTCCACCCTCGCCTTGTCCTCCAGGGAGATTTCCATTAGGCTCACTAATACCTGCAATAATTTGACCGCCATTTGTTAAGGTAAATTTTGATGTATTAATTTGAATATCTCCAGCTTTTCCCACTGCACCTTCTCTTATCTCACTAGTAATAACGCTATCGTCAAGAACTACTGCATCTGTACTATTGATAATGACATTACCTCCATTACCCTCACCCAAAGTTCCAGCACTTATGTCTCCACTAATGAGTTGTAAAAATTTACTATTAATAGTTATATTGCCTGCATCATTACCTTTGCTTGAGGTTAAAAAGCCAGTAGCAAAAACATTTGTTTCTGTACCATCTATTTCTATGCCATCACTAGCAGTAATAGTTATGTTTCCCCCGCGGCCGACTTTTCCTTGTCCTTCTCCTCCAGATTGAGCAGCTATAAATGCGCCATTCTTTAAAAATACTTGTTCTGCTTCAATACTAATATTTCCTCCATTACCAACAGAACCATTTGTCTGTGAGTTCAATGCATTTGATGAGATAAAAGACCTATTTTCCATTCTCAGTTCTTTTACTTTAATATTAATACTTCCAGCATTACCACTGCCAAAAGTACTTGCTGATATGTTCGAGAAACCATTATTTAGAATTAAGCGATTAGCAATAATTGATAAATTTCCTGCGTTTTCTTGACCGTCAGTAATTGACGAGATTATCGCTGTATCATTCAAAATAATTGAATCATCAGCTTGAATTTTAACATCTCCAGGTTTGCCTGCTAAAATGTTGCTAGAAGTTATTAAAGCACGATCTGAAAGCAAAACATTTCGAGCTTGTATATTAATACCACTACTGCTGCCATCAGTCCGTGTTTGGGATCTGACTACCTCTGAAGAAGATGTTAATTCTGCTGAAAAAGCCTGACTGATGATTTGGCTATTAATAAGAGAAATTGTATCTTCAACTTTGATATTAACCCCACCTGCGTTACCTTTTGTAGCAGTGGAATTAATTTGACTTCCATTATAAAGTTCTAGCGATTGGGCAGAGATGTTGACGTTTCCTGTATTTCCTGTCCCAATACCAAGACTAGCAATAGAACTTTCATTTTCTAAGCGAATAATTCCATCAGCATTTATGAAAACATCGCCTGCTTTAGCTTCAGGAGTACCTTGATTTCTAGCTATAGATGTATAAATACTACTGGAGTTTTCTAGGTTGAGATTATTCGCATTAACTATAACATTACCAGTGCTTGCACCAAAACTAAAAGCACTAGAAACATTCACAAGTGAGATATCTGTTTTCGCTACACCATCAGGAAAAGTCAAGTTGAAATTGTTGTTATCAATATTGAGTCCTACTGTTCCTGCTGCGCTTAATCCACCAATCTCTACCCTACCACCTCGTGCTGCAACTAATCCTCCATCCATGAAGATTTGCCCTGTAGATTCAGGCGTAGGTAACACACGACCACCAAGTAATATTAAACTTTTATTATTTGGTACTGCTAAAATACCTCGATTTTCAATCGAGTTTGCGCCTTGATTGGCAATTTGATTAAACAAAAAGGCTGTAGGATTGACGCTTAGTAAAGTATTTTGGGGTGTAACTGGGGAAGTTAAAGAAAATTCAGCACCACCAGGAAATTGAATTGCATTCGCTGTGGTAGCTACAAATGAACCACGAATATCCAAGAAAGTGTTTTCTCCAAAGATAATACCGTTGGGATTCATCAAAAATAAATTAGCAGTGCCTTGGGTACGAATGAATCCTTGAATATCAGAGGCGGTTCCGCCAGTTACTCGTGCAAAGATATTACTAATACTGGAATCGTTGAGAAAAATTCCCGCACCACCATTAGGAATACTAAAACTACTGAAACTGTGGAATAGATTTGTGTTACCAACTGTTGTGCCACCTTCAATAAAATAAAATGAGCCGTTTTCTGTAACTTGTGTTCCTAATGTTTGGTCAGTTTTTACTTGAGCCAAGGCGCTGATATTTGTTGTCAATGCCAAGTTTAACAATAGTCCCAAGGGTAAATACCAATTCCAGCAATTTTGATTAATCACAGCTTTTACCTCCAGTTTATTTTTCGTCTAGATAAGACGCGATAAATCGCGTCTCTACATGAGGTTTTGGGTTTACAGGATTTTTCAGATAAATGAAATACGACGGTAGGGGCACAACATTGTTGTGCCCTTAAGACGAGTTGTACTTTTTAACGACACTTCCGGCTCATTATTAACTCACCATTTGCTAGCCGATAAATACCTTCGGGTTCAATGATTGAATCGCCTTTTTTCCAATGATGGGTTGCACTATTATTGCTGACATTTTGTATATCACCTGTAGGATAGCCGGAAGCTGAAGCATTACCGGGACGGGTAGGTAAACCACCAACGCCTGTAATGAAAAAAGTACCTTCTTGCTTAGGACTACGAGCAATGCAACTATTAGCAATTAGCGCATTAGTATTAATAGGATTATCTTGTAATTCCGTAAGGCTGTTTTGGAGAAAGGTGATGTCAGGCACACCGATGATATTACCGGAAATTGCACCACTGGCGTTAATATCGGCGCGATTATTACCCTCTAATTCTGTCCTTAAATTTGCTCTATTGCCTGTTTCAGCTTGGGAACGATACAGTGGAGAACTTAAAAATGCTTGGGTGTTAAAAGTAATATCGCCGCCTCTACCATCACTAGCGAATGCTAAGATGTCGCTGTCTTCTAAGGCAATGATGGTATTAGCAGTAAGGGTAATATTACCACCACCACCTGCACCGCTGAGGACATTTGTCCGAATATCACTATCACCCCGCAGCCGGATATCTTGTGCTGTAATATTGATACCGCCACCTGAAGACTGTGTGCTAGCTGTCCCAATTGTACTGTTATTACTACGCAAACTATTACGCAGATTAATAGATATATTACCTGAATCTCCTTTACCAATACTGCTGCTATTTATAAAAGAGTTGTTTGTCAAAAAAAGCGTGTCAGACTGAATATTAATATCACCACCCTTACCAGTAGCTGTATCTACCACTCCACTATCTATGAAAGAATTGCTCAATGACAAATCATTCTGCACTTCTATAAATATATTGCCTCCATTTCCTTGTCCGAAAGCGCTGCTTTGGAAATAAGCATCGTTGCTTAAAGAAAGCGATCGCGCTTTAATTGTGATATCGCCTCCCTTACCCTCACCATCGCTTACCCTCCCTTGTGAATTGCTTCCTGCAACGCTTTGTACCACAATCCCTTCAAAATAAACAGAGGCATTTTTTGCTTCGATAGTTATATTTCCTGCATTTTCCTCTGCGGCGGTAGAAGTTGCTATTCCAGAATTGTTACCGCTTGCAGAAATCAAATTAGAAGCATTGATGCGGATATTACCTGCTTTTCCTGCTCCGAGATTACCTGTAAAAATAAAAGCGTTATTTAATAAGAGCGAACCTGTTTGGATATCAATATCTCCTCCGTTACCGATACCTGACTCTCCAACACTACTAGTTATTCCACTTTGATTATCGTTTCCTGAAATTGAGATTTTATCTCTAGCTTGGATAGTTATATTGCCAGCATTTCCTTCTCCAAGAGTGTTAGAACCGATGAATGAATTATTAGTAAGTTCTAGCAAATCCGTATTGATAAATATCTTTCCTCCATCCCCTTTACCTGCTGTGCTAACATTCACTTCTGAACCATCAGTTAGAGAAAGGGAACCAGATTCAATAGTAACATTACCACCTTGACCAGTAGCTGAATCAGCAACTACACCAACGATAAAACTATTTGCGAAAGAAACATTGTCTTGGATGTCTAAACTTATATTTCCGGCGTTTCCCTGTCCTACGGTAATAGTTTGAATAATGTTGTTAGTTAAAGAAAGCGATCGCCCTTTAATTAAAATATCACCAGCTTGTCCACTACTTATTGTTCCTAATAGTCCGCTTCCTCCCGCAGTACTGGATATTAAACTTGAATCAAATAAAATATCCACATTTTCTGCTTCTATTGTGATATTTCCCGCATCTCCTTGTCCAAAATTACTACTTCCTATTTGTGCATTTTTAACGCTAAAAGATTCAGCAGCATTTATTTGAATATTACCTGCATTCCCGCGTCCAAAACTATTAGCGCTAATTTGACCATTATTTAAAGCAAAATTTTTTGTCTGGATGTTGATATTTCCTGCCGTACCTTCAGCTGTTTCTCCAACAGAACTACTAATTGAAGTTGTTGCACCAATTCCAGAAATTGTTATTTTGTCTCTAGCTCGAATATCAATATTTCCAGCATTACCTTTTCCAGTCGTGAAAGAACCGATTAAGGCATCACCAATAATTTCAAAATTACCTGTATTGATAACTATATCTCCCGCATTACCAGTACCTTGTATTGCATTGCTAATTCCAGTCAAAGACGAATTTGTACCCTCAAGAGTCACGTTATCTGTAGCAGTAATTTCAATATTTCCTGTGGAACTATTAATATTCCTTGAACCGTTATTTAGAACTGTGAAAACGCTACCACTTGAAAGAGAAAAATTACGAGCGTTAACAGCAATACTACCTTGATCGCCAGATACAATAAAAACAGCAGCTGCATTTTTAAGAGATACGTCTGCTCGTGCTACATTATCAGGAAAACGCCAACCCGTAGTATCTAGATTAATTATTCCTGGTTCTGTTAAACCTGCTAATTCAACTCGTCCACCAGGAGCAAATATAAACCCTCCATCTAAAGTGACATTTCCGCCTATTAGTGATAAATCTTTGCCATCAAGTACTGTTAGCCCTGATATTTGACGTTGAGGATTGCCATTCAATACAGAACCTAATACTGTCGAACTAGCCCTAGAATTGTTAATAATTTCTGCTTGATTGTTAACAGCATTAAAAAATAATGCTGAAGGTTGGACGCTGAGTAAATTACTTTTGGCAGGTTCAGAAGCGCTGAATATACCCGTTTGTCCTAAATTAACGCCATTAGCAGTTGTGGCAACAAATGAAGCCCCCACATCTAAACTAGCGTTGCTGCCGAAGATAATACCATTGGGGTTAATTAAAAATAAATTCGGGTTAGAATCGCTAATTATACCCAGAGTTCCGAAAATTTCTGAGGGGTTTTTTCCTGTGACGCGAGTTAAGACATTTTGAATGTCAGAGTTATTAATTAAAAAGTATGCTGCTCGTCCTTCGCTAACATTAAATTCTTGGAAACTGTGAAATAAATTGATGCCACGAACTGCGCCACCATCGATTAAGTCAACTGGTAAATTGTTGATGTTATCTAGAGGTGTGACAAGGGAGCGATCGCTACCTAAAGTATTATCTGGTATAATGTTACTTTGAGCAAAAACACAGTTGCTAAAAAATAATATTTGTAATGCAACACAGCCCAATAAATTAAACCGTGTCTGCAATGATTTTTGAGAAATTATTATTATAAATTTCAGTTGCATTTGTCTTAGCCTCAACCACATTCTCGACTCATAACTAATTGTCCGTTTGCTAATCGATACACTCCTTGGGGTTCAATAATCAAGTCGCCTTTTTTCCACTGATGTCTTGCATTATCATTAGTAACATTTTGCACATTACCTGTGGCATAGGTTGAAGCTGAAGCATTCCCAGGACGAGCAGGTAAACCACCAGCACCTGTAATTAAAAAAGTACCTTCTTGCGTCAGATTACGAGCAATACAACTATTAGCAATTAGCGCATTAGTATCAATGGGATTAGATTGTAATTCTGTGATGCTATTCTGGATAAATGTAATATCGGGCACACCGATGATATTACCAGATATTGCACCGCTGGCGTTGATATCGGTGCGATCGTTATTATTTAATGACTGAAGGGTATTTATATCAGTTGAAGTTTGTGTAGGGCGATATAGTGGTGAAGTTAACAAAGCACGAGTGTTAAAAGTAATGTTACCACCTTGACCTTCTGGCGCAAAGGCGAGAATATCGCTATCTTCTAAGGCAATAATAGTGTTGGCATTGAGGGTAATATTACCTCCACTACCTTCACCTGTAGATAAATCGGTGCGGATGTCGCTGTTATTAAGTAAGCGAATGTTTCTCGCAGTGATATTGATGCTACCACCGCCTGCTTGTTCGGATTGTGCGTTTACTAAACTATTATTTGCCCTAAAATTATCCTTAGCAGTAATATTAATATTGCCTGCAACACCTCTTCCATTACTGCTTGTAGAAACTCCAGCAACGTTATTAGGTAAGTTTAAATCGCTTGTAAATAAATTAAAGTTAGTTGTAGATAAGAATATTGTTCCGCCGTTTCCAGTAGAACTAGTACCTGCAAATAGACCAGTGATATTATCTGAGTTGGTAGAGATACTGATACTATCTGCGGCATTGATAGTAATGTCACCAGATTTACCACTGTCAACAGTTCCAGTAGTTATTAATCCACCATTTGATGCTTCAAATACACGAGTATTCAAAGTTATATTACCGCTGTTACTAGAATTACTAGTTGCTGCTGATACAAAAGCATTGTCTGTTAGACGGAAATAATCTGTGTTGATTATGATATCTCCACCTTGACCAAGCGCCCCACTTTGGGTTTCGGTTGATATTCCACTTGCATTTCCATTTATATCAGTTCCTGAAATAGTTACTGCATCAGCAGCATCAATGCGGATACTTCCACCCTTACCTTGTCCACCAGGCAAATTTCCCGTTGCTTCAGCAATTAAAGTACTAATAGCACCGCCGTTAGTTAAAGTTAGCTTTCGTGTCTGAATTTTAATATCTCCAGCATTACCAACTCCGCCTGCTCCTACGCGACTATCGATTATACCGTTCTCAACAATAACCGTATCATTGCTGGCAATAAAGATATCACCAGCATTACCCTTGCCAAAAGTTCCAGCGCTGATAGTTCCATTTGTTAACTGCAAACGTTTAGTATTAATTGTTATATCACCGCCATTACCTACAGGTTGAACTTGTGTAGAGATTAAACTACGAAAATTAGCGTTTGAGCTAATTAAATCAACAGAATCTGATGCATTGATAGTAATATTACCTGCATCACCACCCAAATTATTAATAGCTCCTACTGTGATATAACCGCCATTTCTCACCAGGAGATTTTTAGTGTCTAGTGTTACATCACCAGCACGACTATTGCTAAAAGTTGTGGCAGAAATACCAGTAATTCTATCTGTTGAACCTTTAGGATCGATTTCTATTAAATCAGTGGCTGTAATATTAATATCTCCGCCACGTCCAATTGTTTCGCCTGGTTCTGGTTCTCCAGAAACAGAAAGTATAGTTCCATAATTTGTTAAAGTAAGTCTTCCAGTTTTAATATTTATATTGCCAGCATCACCGACATTAGATATAACTTCAGAAGAAGAATTAGCAGATGCAGAAATAAAAGAATTATCTAAACTAATACTCTGAGCTGCAATATTCATATCGCCACCGTTACCACCAAGAGTATTAGCTGATATTTGAGACTGGTTTTCCAAATTCAAATAATTGGTAGTAATCGATAAATTACCTGCATTTCCTTTTCCATCAGAACTTATAGACAATATTGCTGCAAAATTGTTCAAATTAATTGTATCAAAAGCCTGAATTTTAATATCTCCAGAATCATTTGCAAAAATGTTCGTAGCACTTATTAAAGCACCATCTGTGAGCAAAAGATTTCGTCCTTGGATATCAATACCACCGCTTCTCCCGTAGGTTGGCGTTCCTGAAAAGGTTTGTTCTGTAGATATAGAGGTGTCACGTGGTTGAACCGCGCTTGCAATCAAACTACCGAAACCATTAGCGTTTGTTCCAGATAGGGAAACTGTATCTTCAACTTTGATATTAACAATTCCTGAATTACCCTCTGTGGCAATTGCTTGAATACTACCACTATTCATTTTTAGCGATCGCGCACTAACATTGATATTACCACTATCTCCAATACCTAAAGCAATATTTCCAAAAATGCTATTTTCATTGAGTGTTACAACTCCACTAGCATTAACTACAATATCACCTGCTTTGGTGTCAGAAGTTCCTTGATTTTGATTTATACCAGTGAAGAAATAACTAGAATTTTCTAAATTCAAATTATTAGCATTAACTACAATATCACCACCACCAGCACCAGTAGCAATGGCAACAGATTGATTCACAAGCGAGATATCTGTTTTCGCCACACTATCAGGAAAAGTCAAGCTTAAATTGTTGTCATCAACATTAAGTCCTACTATTCCTGGTGCACTTAACCCACCAATCTCTACCCTACCGTCTAACGCGGCGAGTTGTCCTCCATCTATTAGAATTTGTCCTGTAGATTCAGGTGTAGGTGAGATGCGACCGCCAAGTAGGATTAAACTTTTATTATTGGGAACCGCCAAAATCGCACGATTTTCTATTGAGTTTGCCCCTTGGTTAGCAATTTGATTAAATAAAAATGCTGTAGGATTGACGCTGAGTAATGAATTATTGGGTGTAACTGGAGAAGTTAAAGAAAATTCTGCACCGCCAGGAAATTGAATTGCATTAGCTGTGGTAGCTACAAATGAACCACCAATATTTAACAGGGCATTTTCTCCAAAAATAATGCCGTTGGGATTCATCAAAAATAAATTAGCAGCACCTTGGGCATAAATCAATCCTTGAATATTAGATGCTGTTCCACCAGTTACTCGTGCAAAGATATTACTAATGTTGGAATCGTTAAGAAAAATTGCTCCGCCATCATTAGGAATGCTAAAACTGCTGAAGCTGTGAAATAGGTTTGTATTGCCAACTGTTGTGCCACCTGAAATATAAGAACCCAAGCCAATATCTGTAACTTCTGTTCCTGAAGTTTGGTCTGGTGTTACTTGAGCTAAGGCGCTGATGTTTGTTATAAAACTTAAACTAATTGATAGCCCTAAGCACCAATACCAATTTAAATAAGATTGATTAATCATGGCTTAAATTTATAGTCTTAGATCCCCGAATTCTTGAAGAAGTCGGGGATCTTGTTGTTCAGTATTAGACACAGCAATCATATTACCAGAGATTGCACCACAGACTAGTTTTGATATTCAAGCGATCGCTATTTTTCACGAAATCCAGACTAATGCATAATCTTTTGCATATCACCAGTTAAATTACAATGTAGTTTTCTGCAATCTGCCATACACAATTATGCATATAACACTGCATGAAACCTGAGCGAATAATTTTCGTACTTTTCTTACTCTATATTTTGTTCCTTGGTTTCTC
The DNA here is from genome assembly GCF_963920935.1 of Nostoc sp. CCY 9925. NCBI lineage: Bacteria > Bacillati > Cyanobacteriota > Cyanophyceae > Nostocales > Nostocaceae > Nostoc > Nostoc sp. CCY 9925. Next base: position 121,663 of record NZ_CAWUDO010000003.1, read on the forward strand.
AGCTTTATTTCCTATTCCCTAATTCTATAAGTAAGCTCAGAAATCAAAGCTGACTACTATATTTACTCTCATTTTAATTGCGAAAAGGAGAAACAAATGTCTACTTTTGTTGGTTCTGCTACTGGTGTTCCTAAAACTGGTTTAGCCTACGTAGACGGTTTACTATGGGGCAGTCGTTGGAAAATTGAAAACGACAATAGAAAACTGACTTATTCTTTTGTTGATAACAAATCTTGGGATGATGAATTCTATAATGCTGAAATCAGTGCCTATACTAATGCAATAAAAGCCTGGTCAAATGTTGCTAACTTCCAGCTAGAATATTCTGGGTTTAACGATCCTCAAGCTGAGTTAAGTTTTCATAGTGTTGATTCTTCTGTTTTTGGCAGTGATAGTGTACTAGGTCAAGCAATGCCACCAGGAGTAAATATTAACCCTTTTAAGCAAGGAGATGTTTTAGTTAACTGGGAACCTTACCAATACAATCCTGATGCTGCTTTAGCAGTTGGTGGCTATTCTTACTATACTTTTGTTCACGAAATTGGTCATGCTTTGGGATTAGCTCATCCCCACGATGAAGGCGGAACTTCTTCTATTTTTCCTGGCGTTGATAACTCTGGAGATTTTGGCGACTACGGCCTTAATCAGTTTGTTACCACAGTCATGTCTTACGTTGATATTCAAAGTCCCTATTCTCCTGGGTATGAAACAAATTGGGGTTATGCTGCGGGGCCAATGGCATTTGATATTGCAGCTATCCAGCATATTTACGGTATTAATAAGACATACAACACAGGTAATAATGTTTATTTGCTGCCAACTTTTAATGGTGTGGGAACCTATTGGTCTTGTATTTGGGATGCAGGCGGAATAGATACAATATCTGGTCAAGGGGCAACTAATTCAGTAATTATCGACTTAAATAATGCGACTCTGGCGAATAACGATCCTGATGCTGCTGGCTTTATTAGCCAAGTTGTTGGCGTTAAAGGAGGATTTACCATCGCTAATTCCAAAGGCGGTATATCTGTGATTGAAAATGCCATAGGAGGTAATTTTAATGACAGTTTAACAGGAAATGAATACAACAATTATCTGTCTGGGGAAGGCGGAAACGATGTCATCGATGGCAAAGCTGGAAATGACAGTCTTGTAGGTGGCGCGGGAAATGACACCCTTTATGGCGGCGCTGGTAATGATACCCTCAATGGCGGTACTGGCAATAATACTTTGTATGGTGGCACTGGCAACGATCGCTATATAATCAATGGCGATAGTTACTACAGTATCTATGAATACCTTAATGAAGGTACAGACACAGTTGAGTCTGCCTACAACTTTAACTTAGGCCCAGCTTATTTAGAAAATCTGATTCTCACAGGTACATCTGCAATCAACGGCACTGGTAACAATCTCAACAACACAATTACAGGTAACGGTGCTAACAATCAACTCAATGGCGGCGCTGGCAATGACACACTATATGGTGGTGCTGGCAATGATAGTCTAGTTGGTGATGGAGCTACTAACGAAACCAAAACCTTTAGCAATAACTCTCCTGTTAGTATCCCTGACTTGTCTACAATTACATCTAGTTTAGCCGTCAGTGGTTTACCTGCATCGATTGCTGATGTCAACGTCACTTTAAATATTAAGCACAACTGGGATTCTGATCTAGATGTTTTTCTGATTAGTCCAACAGGGACTCGCGTGGAATTGTTTACTGATGTCGGCGGTAGTAACATTAATTTTACTAACACGACATTGGACGATGAGGCAGCAACATCCATTACACTTGGGACTGCGCCTTTTAGCGGAAGTTTCAAACCAGAAGGACTGCTATCTGCTTTTGACAATAAAAACCCCAATGGCACATGGAAACTAGAAGTCAGAGATGATGAAATTGCAGTTGCTGGTACGCTCAATAGTTGGTCGCTGCAATTTACAGTTCAAACAGCTGGCATTGGCAACGATTTTCTGGATGGCGGTACGGGGAATGATACCCTAACTGGCGGTGGTGGTAACGATACACTAATTGGTGGTACTGGTAATGATGTCCTTGTTGGTGGTACTGGGAACGATACACTAACTGGTGGTAGTGGCAGCGATCGCTTTACATTCAATTCTCGCAGTGAAGGAACCGACAAAATTACTGATTTTAGCGTAATTGATGATACGATTGCTGTCTCTGCGGCTGCTTTTGGTGGCGGGTTAGTTGCTGGTGCAGCGATCGCTGCTAGTCAATTTTTCCTCGGTTCAGCAGCAAGTACAGCTAGCCAAAGATTTCTTTATGATAAAGGCAACGGTTCTCTGTTCTTCGACCAAGATGGTACAGGAGCGATCGCTAAAATCCAAATTGCCACACTCAATGCTGGATTGTCTCTAACCAACGCAGATATTTTCGTTGCTGCTTAGAGATTTTTAATCAATAAATCATTATTTTATGGGGTAGGCATCTTGCCTGCCCTAATGTGCTTAATCCTCAGCGACACTCTCGACTCATCACTAATTGTCCATTTGCTAGTCGATACACTCCTTCTGGTTCAATAATCAAGTCACCCTTTTTCCACTGACTAGTTACACTATCATTGGCAACATTCTGTACATCACCTGTAGGATAAGTTGAAGCTGAAGCATCCCCAGGACGAGATCGTAAACCACCAACACCTGTGATTAAAAAAGTACCTTCTTGCTTGGGACTACGGGCGATACAACTATTAGCAATCAGCGCATTAGTATCAATGGGATTATCTTGTAATTCTGTGAGGCTGTTTTGGATAAAAGTGATATCAGGCACACCAATGATATTACCAGAAATTACACCAGTAGCATTAATGTCAGAACGATTATTATTATTTAGTGACTGAAGACTATTTCTATCAGCTAATGTTTGTGTAGGGTTATAGAGAGAATCACTAAATAAAGCACGAGTGTTAAAAGTAATATTACCGCCTTGACCCTCTGGTGCAAAAGCGAGAATGTCGCTATCTTCTAAAGCGATAATGGTGTCAGCATTGAGGCTGATATCACCTCCAGTTGCTTGCCCAGTAGATAAGTCAGTACGAATATCACTATTATTGCGTAGACTAATATTTTTTGCAGTAATATTGATATCACCACCGCTTGATTTTTCAGAACTGGCGCTGACTAAACTATTATCCGCACTGTAATTACCTTTGGCAATAATATTAATATCGCCTGCAATACCTTCTCCTTCACTGCGTGCAAAAACTCTAGCATCATTAGCTAGATTTAAGTTATTTGTGGATAAATATATTGTCCCACCATTAGCAGTAGAGTTTGCTGTTGTAGTTGTAAATATACCACTGACTAAGCCATAAATAGTAATTTCATCTGTAGCATTGATAGTGATATTACCAGCATTGCCACTACTGTTGGTTGTTGTAAAAACTTGCCCTCCAGTAAATGCTTCAAATACACGAGCATTAATGGTGATATCACCTCCATTATTAGAATTTTTCGTATCTGCCGTTACACCGCCGTTGTTTTCTAAGCGAAAATAATCTGTGTTAACTACAATATCTCCTGCCTGACCAACACTTCCTCTATCGGTTTGAGTCGATAATAAGCTAGGAAATCCATTAGCATTAGTTCCGGAAATTATTACAGCATCCGCAGCATTAATGAGAATATTTCCACCTTTACCTTGCCCTCCAGGAAGATTTTGTGTTGACCCACTAATACCTGCAATAATTTGACTGCCATTACTTAAATTTAATCTTGATGTCTGAATTGTAATATCACCGGCATTACCCGCCCCACCTTCTCTGATCTCACTAGAAATATCAGCATTATCAAGAACTACACTATTTTTGCTGTTAACAAGAATCTTCCCTCCATCACCTGTGCCAAAGCTTGCAGTATTGATAGCTCCATCTGTTAATTGTAAAAAGTTAGTATTAATAGTTATATCGCCTGCATTACCAGTATCGCTTGCAGCATTTATTTCTTTACTACTATTCCATAATATTTGTTCTGCATCAATAGTAATATCACCTCCATTACCTCTTGTAGGTGAATTAGCGCTAAAAGCAAAAATAGAAGAATTATCTTCTGCATTCAGTTCTGTAACTTTAATATTTATATTTCCTGCATTCGTCCCTTGAATGTTAATTGCTGATATATTAGAATCATTGTTCAGACTCAAGCGATTAGTAACAATTGATAAATTACCCGTATTTTCTAGTTCCAAGCTACTTGTATCAATATAAGCTTGATTATTCAAAATAATTGATTCATCAGCTTGAATATTCACATTTCCAGTTCTACTTGATAAAGAGCTAGTGTCTTGAAGTAAAATATTTTTTGCCTGAATATTAATACCACCAATACCTTGATTGTTGATTGTACTATTTTCACCAGATAAAGTAATTGTATCCTTAACTTTGATATCAATAGGATTTGTGTTACTATTGATTGCATCTGCAAAAATTCCACTACTTATAATTTCTAATGATTTGGCAGTAATGTTGATATTTCCTGTGTTGCCTGTTTCTACTCCTATATTACCAATAAGACTTCCATCTTCTAAGCTAACAATTCCATCAGCATTAATTAAAATATCACCTCCTTGAAGTTGAGATGAGCCTTGGTTGGTTCTACCTGTATAAATATTGCTATTAAGTAATTTAAGATTATTGGTATTCACTACAATATCACCGCCAATTGCACCAAAAACAGCAACGAGAGATTGATTTTCAAGTGAGATATCTGTTCTTGCTACATCATCAGGGAAAGTCAGGCTGAAATTGTTGCCATCAATATTCAGTCCTACTGTTCCAGGTGCAGTTAATCCACCAATCTCGACTCTGCCATCTGGTGCTATAACCTGCCCTCCATCCATTAGAATTTGGCCTGTAGATTCAGGTGTAGATGACGCACGACCACCAAGTAATATTAAACTTTTATTGTTATTAACTCTCAAAGTTCCTTGATTTTCAATTGAGTTGACACCTTGGGTAGCAATTTGGTTAAACAGAAATGCTGTAGGATTAATACTGAGTAAATTATTGTCTGGTGCAACTGGTGAAATTAGAGAAAATTCAGCCCCACCAGGAAATTGAATTGCATTAGCTGTGGTAGCTACAAAGGAACCACCGATATTTAATCGGGCGTTTTCTCCAAATACAATTCCATTGGGATTTATCAAAAATAAATTAGCAGCACCTTGGGCATAAATCAATCCTTGAATATCAGATGCTGTTCCACCAGTAACTCGTGCAAATATATTGGTAATGTTGGAATCATTGAGAAAAATTCCTCCACTGCCATTAGGAATACTAAAACTGCTAAAACTATGAAATAGATTTGTATTACCAACAGTTGTTCCACCTTCAATAAAAGAAAATGGCCCATTATCTATAACTTGTGTTCCCAAGGTTTGATCGGCTGTGACTTGAGCTAAGACGCTAATATTAGTTGTCAAAGCAAAGCTCAGGATTAGCCCAAAAGGTAAGCACAATTTTGAATAATATTGGTTAGCCACAATTCTATTTAACCGCTTTTAACGGCGTAATTAAAGACGTAAAAATAGTAGCTTGTTTCAAATGACATGTAAATACAGCAGAATTCAGAATTAATAAATCTGAAGTATAGCAGAAGGCAGAAGGCAGGAGGCAGGAGGTAGGAGGTAAAAGTATTACTATTCCTAGCTTCCATGCTTTCAAAATGTCCTAACCTGTGTGACTACGGCAGTATGTTACTTTATACCGTAGGCTAACGCACCGTCAACAATTCAAGGTGCGTTGCGCTATTTGACAACACACCTGACATCGAATTTATATTTATTCACCTAGATTGAACTTTTATCGGCGACTTACTTAAATGCGCCGATCGCTGATTTATAATAAATCGGTTAAAGAGCGATCGCACTTTATTCTTTTGGCTGCAAACCCAATTCACAAATTGTTTTTGCTTCATCAACAGAGTAACTTTGGCCTAAATCTATTTGTGGTTCTTTGCACCAGCCCTGTCTAAACCACTCATAGAGAACGGTTTCGGTCGAAGTTCCTGACACAAATTGCTGGGTTTGTTTTTTAGATGGCCCTTCTGTGTTAGGGCTACATTTTTTGCTTCTCCATCCGTTACCTTCTAGCCATGTTGTCTCACTTGCACCCAAATCAATTAAGTAACGTCCATTAGATTCTGATACTGATTTAGCCACATATTTTTGAGTAATTAAACGTTGAACACACTCAGCCAAACTAGTTTTTTGACATTCAGCTAATGCCGCATCTGCTGAGATACCTAAATTAGTATATTCTTTAATGCATTGCAGATATGCTGCTTCTTGCGCTTGAACTAGTGTTTCACCAAAGGGAATGCCACTAAAGAATATTATGACTGTGGTAGTCATGAGTAATTTGTGCAATTTATTCATCATGATTTGTGAGAAAGTAATTTTTACCTCTTATATATTTACTTCATAAATAAAATCTGAATAATACTTAATAATGTTGTAGCAATTGCAGAAAACTACATAGTCAACATGCCTGAAATTTGCTATGGCTAATTACTTACGTAAATATTTTTGCAATGAGTTGACAAATATACAACTCATCTGATTTTATTTGTAATAAGCCTATTTATAATCACTATTAACCTTTGTTTTCCCGTGGTCAAAAAATTTTCTAAATCAACTACTCATTATTGGTTAACAATTTTATTTTTTGTCAGTTTCACCCTTTGTGTATGGTTGAATAATGTGCAATTGACAAGTCCCCAACTAAGTATCGGCAAGTTAGTCCAAGCTCAAGCCCCTGATGCCGATCAATTAGTTAACAAAGGTGTTGAAAGTTATCAAGCAGGAAACTTTCGGGCTGCAATTCAATCTTGGAAAGCAGCTTTAGAGTTATATACACAAAAAAAGAACTATAATAATGTGGCGATCGCCAATGAAAATTTAGCACGAACTTATCAACAATTGGGTGAAAATGAGCAAGCCCTAAATTATTGGGAGCAAGTTAATAATTACTATCTTTCTCAACAAGACTGGCAAAAAGTAGGGCGAATATTAACAGAAATAGCACAAGCTTATAGTAGTTTTGGGCAAACAGCAAAGGCAATTAATTTTTTATGCGGTGTCTCTGATGCCAAAAATATCGAAAACCTAGCATGTCAGCAAGGTAGTGCATTAAAAATAGCTTCAGAACAACAAGATAAAGCAGGGAAAATTGCAGCATTAGGAAGTCTTGGCGAAGCTTATCGGCTTCGAGGTAATTATGATGTAGCAATTCAATATCTGGAAGCTGCTAAAAAGACTAATAATCAAACATATAATTTTGCAATCTTAAATAGTTTAGGTAATGCTCACGCCAGTCGCGCCCAACTTTGGAATCTACGTACAAAATCGGCTCAACAACAAAGTATTTCTAAAGCAAGGGAATTCCAACAAAAGGCAAAAAATGATTATCAGCAAGCGCTAGAATATTTCCAATCAAGTCTCAAAGAAGCTCGTCAACAAGATAATAAATCTGGTGAAATCCGAAGTCTGCTCAATCTGATTCAGCTTTTTTACCATTCCAAAACAATCAGTTTAATACCTCAAAATCAGTTGCAAGAAAATATTCAAGAATCTTTGGAACTGTTGGATAAATTACCCGATTCTATGAATAAAGTGTATGCAGCGATCGATTTAGCAAATTTGCCTGCTGTCGATGAGGAATTAACTTCACCATTAACTCAATGTTTGGCAAAGCCAAAATTACCAAACGCGCAAGCAAAGGAATTATTTAATAAAGCTATAAATATTTCTCAGAGATTGCAAGACTCTCGTTCTGAATCTTATGCTTTAGGAGCGCTTGGTCATTTCTATGAGTGTCAAGAAAAAAAATATCAACAAGCTTGGGAATTAACTAATAAAGCAATTTGGTTAGCAGATCAAAAATTAAAAGCTAAAGATAGCCTATATTTATGGGAATGGCAAGCGGGAAGAGTTTTAGAAGCACAGAATAGAAATCTTGAGGCACTTCCTTTTTATCAAAGAGCATACAATACTCTAGAAGAGTTACGCAGCGATATTCTGATTGCAGACCGTGATTTTCAGTTTGATTTTCGAGATATCATTGAGCCTGTTTATCGTCAGCTAGCACAACTTCAATTAGAATTTGCTTCAGCAAGTAATACTAATAATAAACAACTGAGTAGTCCAGCCTTAAATGCTGCCTTAACTACAATAAATTCCCTCAGGTTAGCAGAAATTCAAAATTACTTTGGTAATGATTGTATTTTAACAGCAATTAATAACAAAAATGTTACCGAAGTCGTAGAGGACAATACTGCATTTATTAGTTCAATAGTTCTTAAAGGTAAGACAGGAGTTATCTTGATTTTACCTAATCAAGAAAGACATTTGCAATGGATAGATAAAAGTCAGGAAACTCTTCGCCAGGAAATTACAAACTTTTACGCTGGGTTAATTCGAGGAAAACGAGATATTAATTATAATACTAAAGATGCAGAAAATCTCTATGAATTAATCATCCGTCCGTTTGAGGATGATTTAAGTGCTAACAAAATTACAACTTTAGTATTTATCCAAGATAGCTTTTTGCGTAATGTGCCGATGGCTGCACTGTATGATAAAAAAGACAAAAAATATTTGATCGAAAAATATGCGATCGCTAGTACTCCCAGCTTACAATTAACCTCGACACAAAAAGTTAATATCAAATCAAGTAGAGCCTTAATTTTAGCTGTCAGTCAAGAAGCAAAAATCGACGATAAATTATTTGAAGCATTAACGAATGTTCCTCTAGAAACAAAGGCAGTTCAAGAACTATTTGCAGATACTAAAAAGTTAGAAAATCAGGAATTTACAATTAGCAATTTAGAACAAGAAATTCAAAACACATCTTATCCAATTATTCACGTTGCAACTCACGCACAATTCGGCACAATTGCAGAAGATACATTCTTAGTCACAGGAAATAATGACAAACTCACAATTAATCAACTAGAAACATTGCTACGTCAAACTAATAATAGTTCTAACTTAGTTGAATTATTAGCACTAACCGCCTGTCAAACAGCAGTTGGTGATGATAGGTCAACCTTAGGGTTAGCGGGTGTGGCGTTACAAGCTGGTGCTAAAAGTGCAATGGCTTCACTATGGTCTGTGGGGGATGAGTCTACAGCTAATTTAGTGGCAGAGTTTTATAGTAAATTACGTGAATCAAAAATGAGTAAAGCACAAGCTTTACAAATTGCTCAATTGAAACTGATTAATGCCAAAGAAACAGAGATTGATATCCAATATAATCACCCTTATTATTGGGCACCATTTATTCTGATTGGAAATTGGCTCTGACTTTTGATTTCTTTAATAATTTCATCTTCCTTGCCAGTTGCAAATTTAGCAAAGCGCTCTGCTAAGGGTGGTACGATTACCAGGGGGTTGCTAAATCCAGAAAATACATGAATGCTTTCAAATCCAGGAACAGTACCAATTAAAGGAAATTGATTGTTACTAAATGCCACTAAGCAATGATGCCAAGTTCCTGGTAAATTCCTCAAAGCTGGTAAGACTTCCCCGACACTTTCTCGCAACCAGCGTTCACTCGCTTGTGAGTTTACCTCCGCATGAGGATTTGTAAGAACGCGGCTAATTTGACCTAAACGCAAACTACCATCTTGAAACTGAATTGCCCCGGCATCTAAAATCGCTGGTACTGGTTCATTACCTGGTTCATCCCACAATTGCTCGACTTGAGTAGATTGGGCTTCTAATTGATACCGTTGCACATTTGCTGGCATAACTAAGGTGCGTAACCTGATATCAACTGGTGCAGTTTCAATTATTTCTGCGTGGGTAAAATATATCTTCAAGGAAATACCGGCTGATTTTAATAGTTGGCGGCTAAGTCCACCTGCACAGATGACGACATTTGCACTGTGGTAAGTTGCATTGGTCGTTTGTACGCCATTTTCCAATATTTGCAATACTTTGCTAACTTGGAGTTCACCTCCACTACGCAAAAAAGCTTGAATGTAAGCTTGTGCAGTTTTTTGTGGATGAATATGACCGTGTTTAACAGTTAAAGCGCCAGATATCGCCTGTTGATTTATTAGCGGTTCCAATTCACTAGCTGCTTGTACGTCCAGTAAACGCGGTACAACAGCACAATTACTATATAACGCAGCGATCGCTTCTGGGTCAATAGCTGCTGAAATAGTCAGTAACAAATCTAATTCCCGAAATTCGATATCAGCGTCTAACTCTTGAGATAGGATATGATAACGAGCGATCGCATCTTCACACAATTGGCGAGTTAGTGGTGTAGTACCCGACCAATAAGCAAGTCCACCATAACTATAGCGAGTTGCATTCTGTGGTATTTCATATTCTTCCACCAGGAGTACACCAAAGCCTGCTTTGCTTAATTCATAAGCAAGCGTAGCACCCGTAATCCCACCGCCAACCACAATCCAGTCGTAAGTTTGCATCTTAAATATCTTCCCTAATTACGAATTACCATAAGTTGCTTGTAACCGTTGTAAAAGATATTCTCCTGCTAGGATAGACGGATAAATTGGTGATTTTCCTGTTTTGCAACTCTCCAAACAAGCAATTTCTACATCATCATTAGGATGACAGAAAAAAGCCATAGAATAGCGAGACTGGTTTACTCTGTCGTCATTAGGAATCATTACCCGATGCTTAGTTGAACAAAACACATGATTTGTCCACCTCTGCATTAAATCACCAGTATTAACTATAACAGTATCAGTAATTGCAGCCGCCTGAATCCATTCTCCTGCTGTTGTTCGTACTTCCAACCCGCCGACTTCATCTTGGAAAAGTAAAGTAATACTCCCATAATCGGAATGTTCCCCTGCACGCACTTGTCCGGGTTTAGGCGGTGTTTGTAATGGGGGATAGTGGAGCGATCGCAAGGTATGATTGTGTTGGCTGTGCCTTGTGGTAAAAAAATCTTCTGGCAAGTCCAACGCCAAAGCAAATATTTGCAAAACTGTGTTAGCTAAGTTTGTGCAACTATCATAAAAAGCCCCAATACAAGCATCCATACCCACAGCACCTTCTTTGCTGACATTAAACGCCTCTTTTAAGTCACCTGGCTTATTCGGGTCAAGGCGTTCTCTCTCAATAGCAACATATCCTGTATTATTAAATTCATCATTCCAAGCTTGCTTTTGCTTAACTTCTAAAGGTAAATTGAAAAAATATTTACTATACGTGAATACTTGCTCAATTAAATCTTTTGACATACCAGAATTTTGCAAGTACATAAAACCGATTTCATGACAAGCCTGATAAACTTCTTTCACAACAGCTTGCCGAGTTGTTGCATTGCCATTCATGAAAGCAGCCAAATCAATTACTGGAATTGTAACCATCAATGATTCAAGATATAGTTAACAATTTGTAGGGTGTGTTATGCCGTAGGCTAACGCACCTCCAACTTAGTTTTATTTAGCCAGTAGGGTGTGTTATGCCGTAGGCTAACGCACCTCCAACTTAGTTTTATTTAGCGGAGGCATAAACCTTGCTCAAAATCATACCTGTAGAAAATGAACAACATAAATCTCATATTAAAAACCTGTTCTTCGACTATTTTAATGAAACTAAATCAATCTTTAGCCAAGAATATAACATCAATATAGATGTTAATACATTTTCCGAGCAATATATCACCCAACTCGATGAATTTCTACTAGCTTCAGGACGCTTACTTTTAGGACAATATGAAGAACAAATAGCTGGCTGTGCTTGCTTGCGAAACATTAACCAAGATATTGGCGAAATTAAAAGGATGTATGTCAAACCACAATTCCGCCAAAAAGGAATAGGTCGAGCATTATTACAAGCTATCATCAATGAAGCTACTGATATTGGTTACTCCAAACTTCGCTTAGACACCGCGCCTTATGCAAAAGAAGCACACGCACTTTATCGTGCATTTGGCTTTTACAATATCGAGCCGTACTTAGAAAAAACAGAAATTCCGTTAGAATATCGAGCGAACTGGATTTTTATGGAATTGATTTTAAAATGATGAATATCCGTTGTGAAACTTTGACAGACTACCCAGCAATAGCACAGGTGAATACATTAGCTTTTGGTCAAGACAACGAAGCCAAACTTGTAGAAAGAATTCGCCATTCTGACCGCTATATTCCAGAACTTTCGCTAGTTGCTGAAATTGAAGGTATGGTAGTCGGTCACATTTTATTTAGCTATATTGATTTGGCGAACAAACAAACATTACAAGTACTTGGTTTAGCACCTTTGGCAGTTTATCCCCAGTTTCAAAGACAAGGAATTGGCAGTGCATTAATCAAAGCAGGGTTAGAAATAGCCGAAGCAAACAAAGAAGCCATAGTAATTGTACTAGGTCATCCAGAATTTTATACTCGCTTTGGCTTTCAGACTTCCGTGATTTATGGAATAGAATCTCCCTTTCCAGTACCAGAAGAATTTTTCATGGTTAAACCACTGCAAAATTATCACAAAAAGTGTAAGGGAAAAGTTGTTTATCCACCTGCATTTGATGAAGTATAGTATTCATATCATGTTTGGTAGAAGACTTACCATTAAGACTGACGCAAAGAGATTTTAATAATAAGTAATTATCCGAACTTGATATCACATATGGCATAGTAAAAACTTGGGGGGGACAATAAGTCCACCCCACAAGGAAAATCGTGTGTTTTTTTATTGGTAAGTTCCTACAATTATATTTTTACTAGGGAGACTACACAACTTGGAAATTTTGGCTAGCTGCTTTTTTAGCAACAGTTTTTAACCGAGTTGCTCTACTTTTACGTAGAATTTCACTTTTACGAATTCCCCCAGCCATTTCATATTCACGGCTGTCTCTGCCGTATTTAAAGCCAATCCCCATCAGCATATTCTCACAGTAAGTAGCCAAATTTTTTTCTAACTCTTCAATTTCTATTTTGGAAGAGTCAATCATGCTGATAATAGTATTATAATTTTCTAATTTAGTGCGTAACTCTTCTATTAATTGTGTCAGTTTTGCGATATTGTAATTATCTCCAATATCCAAATTGCTATTTATTGCTTTGAGTCCAGCAAATTTTAACTCAGCACTTTCTAGAACGCGAGATGTGCGTTTTTTCTGAGACATAAATCTATTACCTTTTAAGGTTGATAACATTACTATGCCCCACTAAAACTAAATTTTGGCTCAGCAAAATCCACAAATATGGTAATTTTTATTTATTAAGTTTGGTAGGGTGCGTTATCGCGCCAGCGTAACGCACCGAACATCATGGACGGTGCGTTAGGACTTTCGTCCATAACGCACCCTACAAAACTACAAAACAAGCATTAGTCACTCCAAAACATGCCGGACTTACTAAAAGATGTTGATTAGTCACTCCAGACATGCCGGATTGGCAAAAATATGTTCGTTAGTCACTCCAGACATGCCGGATTGGCAAAAATATGTTCGTTACTCACTCCAGACATGCCGGATTAGCAAAAATATGTTCGTTACTCACTCCAGACATGCCGGATTGACAAAAACGTATTAATTAATAAATTAACAACAAATTTATCAAGGAAAACTTATTTTTTACTTATCATTCGATGACTTTGTATAATTAAGGAATCAATTTTTCTAAGACACCTTTAGTTTTACTTATATAAAAACAAAAATTTTGAGGAAAACATATCCATGTATAAGCTCAATTTAAGTTGTATTAACTCCGGTTTGTTTTGAGCTTATCAAAGGATGAATTTTTGTAATTTAATTTAATTTTCGGAGTTCTGTAAACAGAAAATTGCGATCGCCATTCCAAGAGTTGTGGATACATTGCACATCTAGGGGTGGAAATTGGGAAGATGATGTGGCGTTATCCACTACACGAGTGACACCACAAGTTTCTGGCAAAAAAGTAAATCTGTTGTGTTCGCCTAGATCTCGTAGATAAGGCGATTATTTTACCACACCAAGTACCCAAAATGAAAAATCTTCAACCCAGTTTGAAAGGCAAGTAGAACAAAGTCAATTTGCTTTGTTCATAGCTGAGAACTTATAGCGGTTTTCAATTTAATAGAATACACCCTTTGAAAATTAAATCTTCGTATGTTAAGACAGATGTCCTAATCTACTGTAGTATATTCAACTGTAAATACTTGTAGTTATCGGTGTTTTTTTTTTGAGCGTTTTGTAGACAACAAGTCAAAGTGCATCAAATGTTTGACCTGTGCGGATGCAAAAACTCAAGATAGTAGAAAATTCCTGGCAGAATGCGGGTTTTGGCTTCTTGCTTGAGTGTGGAATTGATGACCTTGCCTTCGTGAAAATTATCAATAAATTTAAAATTATTAATTTTTTTTGTTTACTATTTGAAATATTTTAGCTGCCTTAACTGTCTTAACTGTCTTAACTGTCTTAACTGTCCTCTTAACTGTCCTCTTAACTGTCTTAACTGTCTTAACTGTCTACTAAAAAATCCACTTAACTGTCTTAAATAGAGTATTAAGTGGACTATTAATTTTTTCGCTGCTATTGCTTTTTTTTGAGAAAGCTGAGATGATTCATACTCAGTTGAAGTTCAGCAAATGTTTTTAATTAAACAAGCTTATTTCAAGTCAAAAATATAGTGTTTTTCAGCCAGGTAAAAAACAACAAAATATAGTAGATAAATAATATGGCGCTTATTTTAGCTAGAAAACATAGTGTTTTTCATTGGTGTGGAAAATAATTATATATCTCAAAAAAGTAAAACTTGTAAGCGATGAAATGATACTTTGTACCTTTGCAACAGAAAATTACAAAAACCTCTGATCAAAACTTAAAACACTTGTGATTTACCCGAAGTTTTATACGCAAACGAATCAAATAATACGATCAACTAGCTATAGGACTCTTATTTGATTTATGAAAAAACTAGGTACACTTAATCTTCTAGAATCCTGTTGCCTGTTGCCTCTTGCCTACTAAGCAAAGTAAATTCTCTGAATCAAACCGGATTCCCATATAGTTATAAATGCTAGAGACATTAAGTACAATATCCCAGGGAAACAATAGTATTTGTGTGGCGGTTTTGGACGGGCCTGTTGACCGCGCTCATCCTTGCTTCCAAGGCGCTGACCTAAGGTATCTGCCCAGCTTGGTTAAAGACGATGCCAGAATCGATGGCAATATGTCTGCCCACGGCACTCACGTAGCCAGCGTTATATTTGGGCAACCTGGCAGTCCGGTGCAAGGAATCGCTCCCCAATGCAAGGGAATAATTGTACCAGTCTTCTCCGACGATCGCCGCAAAACTTCCCAGCTAGATTTGGCTAGGGCGATCGAGCAAGCTGTTAATGCTGGCGCCCACGTGATCAATATCAGTGGGGGTCAAATGACCGAATTTGGCGAATCTGATGGCTGGCTACAAAATGCCATTCGTTTGTGCCAAGAGAATAATGTTTTGCTCATCGCCGCAGCTGGCAACAATGGTTGCGATTGCTTGCACGTACCCGCTGCCATGCCCGCTGCGCTGGCTGTGGGGGCGATGGATGCAAATGGTAAACCTATGGACTTTAGCAACTGGGGCGAAACCTACCAAACACAAGGTATCCTTGCCCCTGGCGAGAACATCCTGGGGGCTAAAGTCGGTGGTGGTATCCACCGCCTTAGCGGTACGAGCTTTGCCGCTCCCATTGTCTCAGGTGTAGCAGCTGTGCTGCTGAGCCTTCAGCTGGAGCAGGGACAAACCCCTGACCCGCAAAAAATTCGTCAAGTGTTGTTGCAGAGTGCTTTACCCTGCGACGCAGACTTGCCAGAAGACACCAAGCGGTGTCTAGCAGGCAAACTAAATATCCCTGGAGCCATAACGTTAGTAAAAGGAGGAAAGATGGCTGAGAAATTCCCATCAGTTGGTGCATCAGAAGTCGGTGCATCAGAAGTAGAAGCCGCAGGCTGCGGTTGTGGTGGTGGCTTAACCAGCACTAGTGAAGCGATCGCTGGCGGAGGGCAACCAGTTTCTAGCTTGGTTGGACCACCAAGCAAGCTACCAGGAACTGAGGCTGTCCTTAACAACACCCCCAACTTGCAAAACTTAATTCAATCGTTTCCCACCTCTGTAACCCAACAACCAATGATGTCCAACCTCACTGCTAACTCCGTCACTGCCAGCCAAGCCCCCAGCGAACTTCCAGGTCTCGGCCAGCTTACCTACGCCTTGGGAACCCTGGGCTATGACTTCGGAACTGATGCTCGTCGGGACTCCTTTAAACAACTGATGCCACCGTTTGACTTCAATGGTGTAATGGTACCAGCTAACCCCTACGATGCTCGGCAGATGGTGGACTACTTGGACGCCAATATTTCGGAAGCGCGATCGCTAATTTGGACACTTAATATAGAATTAACTCCAGTGTATGCGATCGATCCTGCGGGTGCCTTCGCTGCTGAGTCCTACCGTGCCCTCCAAGAACTCCTCGCGGGTCAAATCCAACCCGAAACCGACATAGAATATGTCGAGCGCGTCAGCATACCAGGCATTTTGACAGGGCGCACCGTCAAACTCTTCTCTGGTCAAATTGTCCCAGTGCTGGAACCCCAAAGCACCCGCGGTATGTACGGCTGGAAAGTCAACAACTTAGTGAATGCAGCCTTGGTAGCAGTTCAAGCTGAAGCTGGGACTGTTGACGAAGATAGAATCCGCAATACCTTAGATGGCTTCCTCAACCGCATTTACTACGACCTCCGCAACTTGGGAACCACATCCCAAGACCGCGCCCTCAACTTCGCGGTTACCAACGCCTTCCAAGCTGCCCAAACCTTCAGCCAAGCAGTTGCTGTTGGTATGGAACTTGACAGTATTACCGTAGAGAAAAGCCCCTTCTGTCGGATAGATAGCGATTGTTGGGATGTGAAACTGAAGTTCTTCGACCCTGAAAACAACCGCCGTGCCAAGAAAATTTTCCGCTTCACCATTGATGTCAGTGACTTGATTCCTGTTACCTTGGGCGAAGTTCGTTCCTGGTCTTCACCGTATTAAAGGGCAATACAATTGGGTTAAGAGTGCAACCAAAAAATGCACTCTTGCCATTAAACGTAAATTTGTTTACCCTAATTATACGGAGATTACTCAACGATGCGACTTCCTGTATTGTCTCCCCCCGTCAAACGACCTCATTTCGTACAGCCGGCGCTGTGCGTGGATCTGGAAAATGGCGATCCAGAGGATTTGGTGCATATTCGGATGGATCTGCTCCATGCCGCCAACTATAACGATCCTTCAACCTTTGCCAACCGTAATATCAACCAAGTTATGCACTCTTGTGCCAGCCCAAGCTGGGGCGGCTTTGCAGGTATGGGACGATTCTTTTAAGGAACCACTGACAAGCCGTTAATCACAATGTCTCAACAAACTCAAACTTTATGGCAAATTGGTCAACCTGGTAAAGGAGGTCAAGAGTTTTCGCAGACAGGCGACTGGCAAGAAGAATTTACCTACATTATTGGGTCAGATCCAGACCCAATTAACCACCCGCAGATGCCATCGTTGCTCTTAGCTCCAAGCCGCAAAACAAAATCACGGCGCAAAGCAAAGCAGCTTTTTTCCACGGACAAATTGAATATTCAATTTACCCTTGCCCAAAGCTACAGTGCAGGCGAACTTACGCTCTTTTACAACTTTTTTGGCTCTGAAGTTGACACCCTTTGGGTTGATGGCGAGCCAGTGGCCGAACTCGTAGGCTCAGGTAAGGTAACCCAAAACCAAATTCTCTTGCCAGCCCTCAGTGCTGGGCAACATACCCTGACCCTGACCACTGCTGGCGGGTCGGGAGATGGCGGACACCGGATCGACTACCTCAAGTTAGAGGGGATTGTTGCTCCCGTGCAACCGCAAACCCTCCAAAGACCGCAACCACCAAAGGAAACTAAGGAAACTATGGCTAAGGAGAAAACAGAAATAACACCCCCAGAAGTCTCCTCGACCCCCGAACAGAAAAAGAAAAAGTCTTATGTGCCCACTTCTCAAACCGGGCTGCAAGATTATTCTTACTGGTGGGAGTACGTCAGACAACATGCCAAACCGCCCGAACAGCAGAACAAGTCCTTCCGGCGGGGTCGTATCTGGGCTTAATCAGTTAATCGCTGACCAATAATTTCTCCCAAGTTACGAGAAAGTGGATAAATCCTCGGACTCAATCTGCAATCTCAAATCCTGTGAGAGGATAGCCCCAGGATAAATCCTGGGGTCAATCCAAAATCCGTCTTGAAAAGTTCAGAGACGCTCGCGGACTCGCTATCGCTGCGCTAACGCCGGAAGCCGACGCTCCGACTTTTCGCAAAATCCAAAATCCAAAATTGTCTGACTGTTTGCTTTATGCAATCCACCACACTGCTGCAAATTAAGCCCCACTTTCATGTCGAGGTGATCGAGCCAAAGCAAGTGTATCTTCTTGGCGAACAGGGTAACCATGCCCTCACTGGGCAACTCTACTGTCAAATTGTACCCCTGTTAGATGGGCAACACACCATCGACCAGATTTTTGAAAAGCTTGATGGAGAAGTCCCAGCGGAATACATCGACTATGTGCTAAATCGCTTGGCAGAGAAGGGCTACCTCACCGAGGCAGCGCCAGATCTATCCCCGGAAGTGGCAGCATTTTGGAGCGAGTTAGGGATTGCACCCCCCGTTGCAGCGCAGGGGCTACAACAGTCGGTAACACTGACAACGGTGGGCAAGAATATAAGTGAAGTGACTGTTGCTGCCCTGGCAACTGCGTTAAGGGATATGGGCATTCCGGTGCAAAATTTCCCAGATGCAAGTTGCTCAATAGCACTTAACATCGTCTTGACCGATGACTATTTGCAGCCCGAACTGGCTACCATCAACCAACAGGCTCTTGAGCGGCAACAAACTTGGCTGCTCGTCAAACCCGTGGGTAGTGTCCTGTGGTTGGGGCCGGTGTTTGTTCCCCAAGAAACCGGGTGTTGGGACTGTCTCGCTCATCGGCTGCGGGGTAACCGTGAAGTTGAGTCTTCGGTATTGCGGCAAAAACAAGCCCAGCAGGAGCGCAATGGCCAAAAAGATCGTGTGGCAGGAAGCTTGCCCACAGCACGGGCAACGCTGCCGTCTACCCTGCAAACTGGGCTACAGTTCGCCGCTACCGAGATTGCCAAGTGGATTGTCAAGCAACACGTCAATTCTGTTGCGCCGGGAACGGCTCTCTTCCCCACCCTCGACGGCAAGGTTATCACCTTCAAGCAAACGATCCTAGATTTGAAAAGTCATATCTTGATTAAGCGGCCGCAATGTCCGACCTGTGGTGACCCGGAAATTTTGCAGCGGCGGGGGTTTGAACCGTTGAAGCTAGAATCGCGCCGCAAGCAGTTCACCCATGATGGCGGTCACCGCGCTGCCACTCCAGAACAGACTTTGCAAAAATACCAGCACTTGATTAGTCCGGTAACGGGAGTAGTAACGGAACTGGTGCGAATCTCTGACCCAGCTAATCCGTTGGTACATACTTATCGGGCGGGGCATAGCTTCGGCAATTCCACCTCCCTGCGCGGTCTACGCCATACCTTGCGCCATAAGAGTTCTGGCAAGGGTAAGACCGATAGCCAATCACGAGCGAGTGGTTTGTGTGAGGCAGTAGAACGTTATTCGGCTATTTTTCAGGGGGACGAACCCCGTAAACGGGCAACCCTGGCAGAACTAGGAGATTTGGCGATTCATCCAGAGCAGTGTTTGTGCTTTAGCGATGAGCAGTATGCTAACCGAGACATGCTGAATGAGCGGGCAACTGTCGCTCATGACTGGATTCCCCAGCGGTTCGATCCGAGTCAAACCATTGACTGGACACCAATGTGGTCGGTAACGGAGCAGACCCATAAATATGTACCCACAGCGATGTGTTACTACCATTACCCCTCGCCACCAAACCACCACTTCTGCCGAAATGACTCTAATGGTAACGCAGCAGGTAATACCTTGGAAGAAGCAATCCTACAAGGGTTTTTGGAACTGGTGGAACGCGACAGTGTGGCATTGTGGTGGTACAACCGTCTGAGCCGTCCAGCAGTGGATCTGAGCAGCTTTAATGAGCCGTATTTTATCCAGTTGCAACGGTTTTATCAGGAAAGCGATCGCGATTTGTGGGTGCTGGATTTGACAGCAGATTTAGGTATTCCAGCCTTTGTAGGCGTGTCGAATCGGAAAAGTGGAAGCTCAGAAAGACTGGTTCTTGGCTTTGGAGCGCACTTAGACCCAAGCATTGCCATCCTCCGCGCCCTTACAGAAGTCAACCAAATTGGCTGGGAACTGGATAAAGTGCCAGACGAGAACCTCAAGGGTGAGGCGACAAATTGGTTACTGAGTGCGACGTTAGCAAATCATCCCTATCTAATTCCCGATTCTACTCAAGCCCTCAAGACTGCTCAGGATTACCCCAAGCTTTGGGGGGATGATATTTACGCTGAGGTTATGACCTGTGTAAAGCTTGCTCAAGAAGTTGGTCTAGAGACTTTGGTGGTAGATCAAACCCGACCCGACATTGGTTTGAATGTGGTTAAGGTGATTATGCCAGGAATGCGGCATTTTTGGTCGCGGTTTGGGTCAGGTCGCCTATATGATGTGCCAGTGAAGCTGGGGTGGCGAGATGAACCGCTCACTGAAGCTCAGATGAACCTCATACCGATGCCATTTTAAGTATTTTTAAAGTTTGCGGGCAATAGATTTCGCTACATATCAAATATTGCCCTACTAGGCTTCTTCTCAAGAAGGAGGGGCTGACCCACCCTGACGGGTCAATAAACCAAACAACAAAAAATAGGAATTTTTCTCATGGATAAGAAAAACATCCTGCCTTACCAAGGCAAGCCTGTAATCCGCACAACCAGCGGTAAGCTCCCCAGCTACTTAGCTGAACTCTCTGAAGAATCTCTAGGTGATGCTGGTGTAGATGCATCTGTGTACTGTTCCGTAGATGCGTCTGTGTACTGTTCCGTAGATGCGTCTGTATACTGTTCCGTAGATGCGTCTGTGTACTGTTCCGTAGATGCTGGCGAAGCTTAAACATCTCTGATTTGCTAATTTTAAACAAATCGATCTTAAGCCTAGTCCACATTTGGGAAAATGGCAGTTCACTGTCCTAAGTATCAGAACTAAACGGTATTAGGCTTTAGGCGAAAGACGAGGCTGAAGATGCTTGGATGGCAGACATTCTCTCAAGTCTTGTCTTCCTTATCTTAGTCTCGTCTTTTTTATTCAAGACGCACTCAAGCTCACAACCAATTGATACCATTTTTCAAAAATGTTGCTTATTAAAAGTTTTCTTGTCTGCACAGTGAACTTGACTTGTGACTAACTACTCATAAATTATGACTTTTCTAACCACGGCTTATCGTGATTAAACATTATGCAGAATAATTCCATTAGTCCTAGTGTTACTACTCAGTTCAACCCGACACCTGAAGTCGAAAAAGTTCGTAATTTTTATAATAAAAATTCGATTAACTTTAGTCGTATGGTTCCCGATCCAGTAGCTAGATCGCACAACCTTAGCCTAGCAGCTCGTATGGGAATACAGCCCGGAAACTATATCTTTGATGCGGGTTGTGGAGCAGGGATACCGGCGATTCATATTGCCCAGTCGTTTCCCGGTACGCGAATTGATGGTATCACGATTTCGGAAGTGGAAGTGGCCGAAGCCCAAATTCGGATTGCCCAAGCAAACTTAGTTGACCGGATACGGGTGCAAATGGGTGATTTCCATGCACCGCCGTTTCCAGACGAAGTATTTGATGTAGTTTTTTTTAACGACAGCATTAAGTATTCCGATCAGTTATCCCAAGTTCTTGCTCAAGCCAAACGCGTACTTCGTCCGGGGGGAACACTATACATTACAGGTCTATTTATTAAAGAGCCACCCCTCTCTTCCCTAGAGCAACAGGCAATCAATGAGGCTAAACAGCAAGAACTACAAGGCACTCATATTATTACTCTCAATAAAACGGTTGAAGTTATTCAGCAGGCGGGTTTCCAAGCCATTGATTACGACGAAAACCAAATGGTTAAGATGCCAGCACTCGCTTTTCGTATTGCTTATGCAAATTCCTTACACCCTTATATTCCTCTATTTTTCGCTGATATTAAAGCGGTAAAACCAGCCAAAGTTAAAGCTCAAAAACGGATTCAAAGTGGTAGTATAACCTTCAGCCACGGTCAAAATCGTCATGAAGAAAATTTGCGTTACATTGAGGATCACAAGCAAATTTTTGACATTGAAAATTCCTATCTATTGAATTGCTTTGAAGAATTTATAGGAAAGCAGCGAAAAGATAAAGGAGGTTCGATTATCTGTTGCTGCAATGTTGAAAAAGACCGTCTTTATCCAGCTCGCTTTTATTACCTCTGTGAAGTTCATGTCTCGGATGCAACTAAGTTGCTTGATATTGAAGATTTTCTCGTATTTTGCCGTGGCATAGAAGAAAGACCAGAACTTCAGATTAATCGTCAGTTACTTCAGCAGTTTTTAGCCACGGGTCTAGATACTTCTAAAGTGGATATGGTGAGTTTTGCGATTGATGTTCGTCCAGAAGTAAGACATTCGCGGATTAAGTTGTATTTGACCATCAAAGATTATCCAGAAAAAATAGCAACTGCCATAAAACTTTGTGGAGAACAGCGTGATTGGAAAAATTTAATTATAAATGGGATGTTATTGGTCGGATTTGACTTTTTCTTTGACAATCGATCTGCTGTAGAAGTTTATCCCACCTTCTACCCAACCGACCTTCAGCGGTCAGATGTCCAAGCGTATTTAACTTCAATACTCCCTGTCAAAGCACTTCCACTGCTCAATGAGAGTACGTGTGTTCAAATCGGTATTAGCGATCAGAACGATAGTGATGTCCTCTATTTTGCTGGTTTTAAATCTCCCAACCGTGCTGTTGACTATGTTGGTAATGAGATGGTTAAACAAGTTCATTCTCACTATCGTAATCGAGTCTTTCATGATTTATATCTCGGTATGCCTGAATCTGAGTTTTTTGCTGATTCAATTCAAAGGGTAAAAATGTACTATCACATGATTGACTTTGTGAGCAGAATAAAATCAAGATGAATATAAAATAAATTCGATTCTGATGAGTGTATATCATTCATCTTAGATACTTAAAAGCTGTTTCATCAGGAAATATAATTATGAATATGATTTCTGTCTTTGAGCATAATTATTTACAAGAGCAGCGCCTTCAATTCATGCAGGCACATAGAGATGCTTTTGATGTTACTTCTGATTTTCCTCTACCGCTTTTTGAAAAGTTAGTCATTGAAATAGAGGGAAGCTGTGTTATTGAGCCGTCCTGTAAGATTGAACGCGATAAATTGCACTCAGGTCGTTTTTTAATTTTTAGCGATCGAGAAAATACTTGGCATAAAACATTACCACAAGCCTTAAATTTTTTGGATTCAATTGAAAGTCGAGTGGGTGTTAAAATTAACCGCGATTCGCTGCTACAGTTTCTGGCAGCACACATCAATTCTGGCAAAATTATGGGGATTTCCACGGGACTCGACTTACGCTCAGAACTTGGAAAATCTAGTGTAAAAATACATTTTATGCTTTATGAAAACTCTGAAGAACTAGTGAGTACGGCAATTGCTCTTGATGGTGGTTATTACCCAATTGAGTTAGTCCAGGTTCTTTTAAAAGATTGTCGCATTATTGGGTTTGACTTTTTTCTGAATGGGCACAGTGAGGTAGAGCTATATGGTTACTCTTCAGAAAAGCAAAACTCTATACATCGAGGGGAATATCTTAGATATTATATAAAGAAAAACTTTTCAGAAAAAGTTATTTCTCTGCTTGATATTGCAGATCACTTTATGGCAGGCTTTTCCAAAGCTAATGTAGAGCCAGTTTTATATTACTGTTTTGACAACATAAAAGATATACCCAAATATTTTTGTTTTAACGGTTTAGGTAATAGAGTCTATGACTTTTGTCGAAGTCAAGATTCTATTATTATGACTTTGATAGGTGTTACTGAGGGAAACTTAAATGTTGAGCGATTGGATGATTTTCGCTTGTATTACAGAAAGGAATTTGCTTGAAGCCCAAAAAATATAATTTAATATTGGCAAATTTTACTTATTTTTTGAAAAAAACTATGACTCTGAATTATTCATTTCAACAGATGAATCTACGAGAACGTCGTCTTCAGTTTATCCGAAGTTATTGCGATGCTTTCGATGTTGAGCCAACCTTCGCTCTCCGCCTTTTTGAAGAAGCTGTTCTTGAACTAGAAGCACCGTCTGGTGTTGAACCTATATGCAACGTTGAAGGCGATCGGCTATTTGCAGTACATTTTCAAGTCGCTAGCTATGAACATACTTGGCCTAGATCGCTGACAGATGCCTCAAATTTTTTAGATAAAGTTGAAAGCAGAATAGATCTTAAAATCAATCGTAACTTGCTCGATCGCTTTTCAGCGCTATATATTGGATCTAGCAAAATCAAAAATAACACCATAGGCATTGACTTACGTCCGACACTTCACGATTCTTCGATCAAAATATATATGCACATCACTCCTGGGGAAGGTAACGAAGATTTAGTGATGACAGCGATTGCTCTTGATGGTGCTGAATATTCGGCTGAATTGACAGAAGTTCTAATAAAAGATGTTGTTATAATTGGGTTTAATCTTTTCTTGGATGGCCGTAGTAACATCTTAATAGCAGCGGGTTCACCAGGAGGAAAATATAAACTTCAGGGAAGTTTTGGAAAGCATTTCACTGCTTATATACAAAAAAACTTTTCACACAAAGTAATTTCTATTTTTAATGTTTCAGACTTTGTTGCGGCAAGTTTTTCTAAGGAGAAGATAGAGCCAGGTTTGCATTTCCATTTTTTGAACATCAAAGACATACGGCGATATTTTGCATTTAATAGCATAGGCAATAAGATTTATGACTTTTGTCAGAGTCAGGATTGCGTTACCTATGCTGGTGTAAGTACTACAGAGAAAGAATTAAAAAGTAATAGATTAGATAAATATAGTTTTTTTTACAACCAAAGCGATACATGTCAATCGAATTTAGATAAAGCAAGCTTAATTTCAATGGCTGCTGGTATTACTCGTTAAAGAAAATAGTAATCGCAATTTCTTCATTAGTCCTTGCTGTTATAAGCTAACTTCCCCAATTATTGTTTTTGATTATCCACTGCCATGAGCTATCATCCCTTCGCTGTTTCCCTCAATCCCTTTGTGCAAGTGACAAGCACCGAAGACCACTACACCCTGCGATCGCCAGAATCCGATCCAACCGCTTTGCTTACTATGGCTACAACGCCCGGAATTGGTATGGCTCTTGAGCATCTCAAAGCAGGCAACACCACCATTGAGTCACTTGTACAAGCGTTAGCCGAACTCGATGGTCGTGCAACCGGGGAACAGTTCGGGCGGATGCTAGAACAATTAAATGAACGGGGTTGGTTGAGTTACGCCGTGTTGCCCTTAGCAGAAGCAATCCCAATGGTGGACTCTGCCGAGTTGAATCTCACCGAACCTTATTGGACACAAACGCGCCTCACTCTCTCGCGCTTTGCCTATCAGCATTCCCACGATGGCGCAATGGTGCTGGAGTCCCCCCTCTCAAAGTTTCGGATTAAACTCCTCGATTGGCGAGCAAGTGCGATCTTAGCTCAACTTGCCCAGCCGCAATCCTTAGCGACATTAACGCCACCACCCTACTTGGGGCCAGAAACCGCGTATCAATTCCTCAATTTGTTGTGGGCAGCAGGGTTTCTGACATCTGACCCTGAACCCCCCTCGCTCCAGCTTTGGGATTTTCACAACCTGCTGTTCCACAGTCGCAGCCGCTTGGGCCGCCATGACTATTCACCAGAAAATATTAACATTGAGCAGTGGTCTGATTTTCCGGTGGTGAAATCGCCTATGAGCCACCAAATTGTCCCACTGCCGCGTCCGAACTTAGGAGCGTTGAAGTGTAATGATGCTACACTCACGCAAGCAATTGAAACGCGGAAATCTATTCGAGAATACGATGAAACAAATCCAATCACCATAGAACAACTCAGCGAACTACTCTATCGTACTGCCCGTGTCAAAGACATTCGTCAAGCAGAAGAGTATTTTGGTGAAAATTGGCGGGAAATACTTGGTTTTAACGCGCCCATTGACTATGGCGAGTTAGGCAGTCGGCCATATCCTGGCGGTGGAGCAATGTATGAACTGGAGATCTATCCAGTGGTGCGGCGTTGTCGAGGGTTGGATGCAGGGTTGTATCACTACAATCCACTCAATCATCAATTGGAAAAGATTGCTGAATCAGAGGATGTCCTCGCTCTGGAACCATATATTTATTACAAACCACAACCGCAAGTCCTTCTTGTAATTACAGCGCGTTTTGGACGGCTGTTCCGCAAGTATCGCTCTGTGGCTTATTCGTTAGTGCTCAAACATGTCGGAGTATTACAACAAAATCTCTATCTAGTAGCAACGAATATGGGTCTGGCTCCTTGCGCGTTGGGGGCTGGCGATAGCGATGGTTTTGACCGAGCAGCAGGTCTGGATTATGTGGAAGAGTCAGCGGTAGGTGAGTTCATATTAGGTTCGCTGCCGAACCATGCTGTGAAAGTGAGTGATGTTGCTTTAAATGAAGTGGCTAGCTCGAATGAGACTATGGAGGCAGCAGTTTCGGCGAGTCAGGTTGAATCTGCTGAACCTGAGCGACATGAGACAAAAGTTGCAGCGAGTGAAACGGATGAAGGTACGGTTGAAGCTCAATTTGAGTCTGCTGATGTAGAAGATAGCGTTACTGAATCTGAGTTTGGGGTTAGGCCTGTGCCGTCAAGCCAATCCATAGAAGGCTGGGGAACGTCTGTTGAGGAATCTGCTAGTGACGTTGTGGTGAGTCAGGCTGAAGCTGTTGAGGTTTCTGCATCAGCACAAACAGCAGTTGAAGCAACCCAGGCACAGGACTCAGCTGATGAAGTAGATTCAAATTCCACCAACGATGTGATTGAGCCTACAACCATTTCAGCCAGCGAGGTTGAGGCAACAGCACAACAGGTTCCTCTGGCGCTTCATTCCCACATCCTCGACGATCGCATCCCTGGACTAGCTCATCTACGCAACCAAACTCTCGGTGACCCCCGCATCACTATTGTGGTTATCGAAGGCAACCCCGACCATTCTTTGTCCTGTTTCCAGGGAGCCGAAATTTCTAAAGTTTTTCCCTACTGGGAGGAGATTCCAGAGCCGTTTTCTGCGGAAGAATACGCGACTTTCCGAGCAATTGAGGACAGCGATCGCACTAAGCAGGAGAAAGAAGAAGCACTCAAAGCGGCTTTTCCAGAAACGCTCATCCAACGTCTTAAAGGTGATGACCATACCTCCCATGTCACTAGCATTATTGTGGGTCAAGAGAATACCCCTGCTGCTGGTATTGCTCCCAACTGCCGCCTGATTAATCTGCCACTTAATAACACAGGGATTCCAGAAGAATTTATCTCTCCTCTTAATTTAGCCCGTGCTTTTGAGTTAGCCCTAGATTTAGGAGCAAATATCATTCACTTTGGAATGTGTCGCCCCACCAAAACTGGCGAAGGGGAAGAGCTATTTGCTAAAGCCGTACAGAAGTGCTTAGATAACAACATTCTGATTGTTGCACCTGCGGGTAACGGTTCAGGTGAATACTGGTGTCTGCCTGCTGTATTGCCAGGAACCCTTCCTGTAGGAGCAATGGATCTAGGCCATCCACCAGCCGACTATAGTAACTGGGGAGGCAATTATACTAAAGAGGGAATTATGGCTCCCGGTGATGACATTTGGGGAGCGCAATTGGCAAGCGAAAAACCCAAACTCAGAACGGGAACGAGTGGAGCCGCCCCCATTGTAACCGGAATCTCGGCGCTACTAATGAGTTTGCAACTGCAAGCGGGCAAACCCGTAGATGCCGAAGCCGTCCGCGCAGCATTGCTTAAAACTGCGATTAAGTGCGACACAGAAATCGTCGAAGAACCGGAACGCTGTCTGCGCGGCTTTGTCAATATCCTCGGTGCTATGAAGATGCTGTTTGGGCGACCCTCCGTCACCATTTCCTTTGCAGGCGACCAAGTGACCCGCACAGAACATGGTGGATACGCCATTCCTGACGTTACGCTTCCTTTAGCAAGCATCAGTACAGCGATCGCCGCTACCAATGCCAGCCCAGCCCTGCAACCTGCTACCCTTGGCATATCAACCGAGGCATCCGTCAGCGCTGCTGCTCCGGCACAAACAAGCAGCGTCGAACCTAGTATCATCTACTCTACCAATGTTTTCGTCCTGGGCACCCTTGGTTATGACCTTGGGGATGAAACTCGGCGCGACACCTTTAAGGAACAGATGGCTCCCGCCCAAGTCAACGGCATTATCGTTCCACCAGACCCCCACGATGCCCGCCAGATGGTCAATCACCTCGATCGCAACCCTGGTGAAAGCAGTTCTCTAATCTGGACTTTGAAGTTCGATGGAGACACCATTTATGCCCTAGAGCCAACAGGAGCGTTTTCAGGGCAGATATACGAAATGTTTTTGCTGATGTTGGCAGGGCAACTGGAGCCAGAAGGCAGCGATGAATTAGTTGAGTGGATTAGCATACCCGCCCAACTCACCAACCGCACGGTGGAACTCTTCTCCGGTGAAGTTGTGCCTGTGGTGAAAGTACATAACCTACGGGGAATGTACGGCTGGAACGTCAATTCTCTGGTGAACGCAGCGATGGCGACAATCTCTCGTCAGGTGGACGAAGACCGAGAACCCCTTGTGCGCCAAAGTCTGGCGAACTTCCTCAACCGAGTCTACAACGAGCTACGCAATGTGGGGCAGAGTTCCCGCGATCGCGCCCTCAACTTCGCTGCCACCAACATTTTCCAAGCTGCTTCGACCTTTGCCAAAGCGATCGTCCAGCGTCGTCAACTAGACACCATTAAAGTCGAAAAAAGCCCTTTCTGTCGGGTTAATAGTAACTGTTGGGATGTTAGGCTTGAGTTCTTCGACCCAGAAAGTAGCAGTCGGGGGCGCAAGGTCTTCCTTTTTACCCTTGACGTGGCAATTGCGATGCCAGTGACTCTAGGTGAAGTGAAAAGTTGGTCACTGCCCTCTCGCCCAAAAGGGCAATCGGATTTAGTGCGATGATATTCATTGGGACTGATATCATGTCCGGCTGAATACTTATCATTTAGACTGACGCGGGGACGCGGGGACGCGGAGAGATTTTAATGATAAGTGATTAGGCGGACATGATATGACATAGCATTTCCCATTCTAGTGAGGTACAAGGTAGGGTCGTAAAGCTTTGCGCCCCTAGAAATTTCTGTACAATCACTTGGTTTTTGTTAACTAAGTAGGTCAACTTAATGAATAATTTTAATAGCAAAAAATTAAATGAAAAACTTACCAATTAGTTATTAAAAACTACTGGTGCTGAAACTATACCCTTTTCCTCTAAGGCTGCGGCAATTTGTAAAATCAATGCTTCATTATATGGTGCTGCTATCAATTGCACGCCTAAAGGTAAGGCATTTGGACGCACAATTGGCACTGATAAAACAGGTAAACCAATAAAAGATAATGGTTGAGTAAATAAACCCAAATGAGGACGAATCAGAATTTCTTCGCCGTCTAAAATCATAGTTTGTTGACCAATTAACGGGGCAGAAATTGGTGTAGTTGGGGCAAGAATGATATCGACATTTTGAAATACTTCTCGGACGCGATCGCGGTACCATCTTCTAAAGCGTTGCGCTTGCAGATACCAACTACTAGGAATTAACGCCCCAGCCAAAAAGCGATCGCGTGTTGCTGGATCGAAATCCTCAGGACGCCTTTGCAACTTATCTAAATGCAGATTTGCTCCCTCGCTAGCCGTAATCACAAACGCCGCAGCAGGGGCGCGGTGCGCTTCTGCTATGGTTACATATTCAGTTACATCCAAAGCATCAGCAACTATTTGCACTGCTGCTAAAGCTTCCGCTTGGGCACTTTTGGTGAAATAATCAGCAGCGATCGCAATTTTGATTGCAGAGATATCTTGATGAGATGTTACATGTAACGTTTCTACAGGAGGACGCTGGGTGCAGATTGGATCGCGATGGTCTTTTCCTTGCAGCACATCAAACACCGCAGAAATATCCTGTACTGAACGTGCAAAACACCCAATGTGGTCAAAACTGCTAGAAAATAAAGCTACCCCAGCGCGAGACAACCTGCCATAAGTCGGCTTGAAACCAAAAACCCCACACAACGCCGCCGGAACCCGAATCGAACCATTGGTATCAGAACCCAGCGTCAGCGGCACCAAGCCACCAGCCACAGCCGCCGCTGAACCGCCCGACGAACCCCCAGCAACTCGCAATAAATCATGGGGATTATGAGTAGCACCATAATGGGAATTTTCGGTCACAAAGCCATAGGCGTACTCATCCATATTTAAAGCACCAAGTAGAACAGCACCGGCTTGTTTCAACTTCGCCACTGCGGTTGCATCTTGGGTAGCTGCTGGGTTATCTGCATTGATTTTCGACCCCGCCAAAGTCGTTAAACCAGCAATATCAAAAAGATTTTTCACCGCGAACGGCACACCAGCAAGTATTCCAGGGTTATTACCTTGGGCAATTTCTTCGTCAATGCGTGCAGCATCAGTCAAAGCTGCCTCAGCAGTGATTGTTGTAAAACAGTTGAATTGATGATTCCGCGTTGCGATTCGTGCTAACGCAGCCTTGGTAACATCCACCGCGCTAACATTGCCTTCACGTACAGCAGTTGATATCGTCAGGGCATCGGCTGAATCAAAATTCATGCTGGAATATTTAGGAGATCGCACGTTTAGCTTTTTGAGTAATAGCAGTCCGCATAGTTTTTGCTAGTTGCAGCAAAATAGTTGTAAGACCTACATCTAAAATACAAGATAATAGAAACCAAATTGGCAGGAATTTATCTTCAGGATTTTTTGCGGCTTGTGTAAAAGCGATACGACCCACAGCATTTGAACCAATCATAAAGCCATACAGCGGTGCTATCAGCGATCGCACTTTTTCGCTCAAACTTGTTAAATCACCACCTTCGCCTTTAAATCGGTCAGCAAAAGTGGACAAAGTGTTAGCTATTCCCCAAAGACTGTATATTGGAATTAAAAATCGGGCGATCGCACCTCCGGGACTAATTGGATATTCGTGAAAAAGATTCTTTAAATCTGCATGGAGACGATGTAACCAAACCAAAAAAACAATGATTGAAACTACACCGACAATCAATGAAACTATTGATACCAATCCATCCAAGAAAGCAAGTAATTGATAAACGGGTTGTGCAATTACTTGCAGCAAAGAGAACAGTGTAGATACCAGCCCAATTCCCAAAACTACCCAAAGTAAACGCACCAAGAATCTACCCACACTTGCTGACTTCAACGACTCAGCATCATTCAAATTATTCATTGCATCTTTCTAATAGCATTGTCGGCTAATATATTAGTGCTGCATTTATACTTATGACTCAGTAAAATTACTAAAAAATAGCCGATCCTTAAAGCGACTATGGTTCAAATATTGGTGCTACTTCAATTTCTTCAGGTAAAGGAAAAGAATTTACGAGATTAGCGATCGCCTTAATTCTCTCAAAATTTGCCACCACCCTATCAAAATACTCATCTTTTACCTGCAAATCCAACAATAACGCCATCTGCTTAACATACTCCTCCACATCAAATTCTCGGTCTTCCATCTCTCTTCCTTTGCGCTCTTTGCGTCCTTTGCGGTTCGTTAATTATAAATCCCTAACTTCTCGCGGCAACTGAAAAAACCCATCTTCCCCAGCTGCAAAATCAATCACCCAATACACAGCATCGATATTCAATTCTCCATAAATATGAGGAAATAATTCCCCTATTTCTGCCTCCTCCTCACGAATCTCAGCTTGAACTTTCTCTAAATCAATAAAAAGTAAAACCAAATCTTTTTGATTATTAAAAAATCTATTTGCAACTTTAACGATTTGCGTTGACCTAGAACAATGAATAAAACCTTCAGAATCGAGTGAATCAACGTGATAGCTGCCCAAATTTTTTGCTTGTTCCCATTGTTGGCGTTGTGTAATGTGAAGAATAGTATTCATGTTGGTTGTATCATCTTACGAAGATCATCTAAAGGCGATTCTGGTTCATCAGGATAAAATTCTAACACTACAGTAATGTTGAGTTTGTCACGTTCTTTATAATTTGTTGGAGCAATAATTTCTGTAGATACCTTTATATTGATTTTTCCACGTTGCCAACTCGTAGAGCCAACTCTCAAAACACTACATTTTATACCTTTCCTAGAAGATTGCCATGTGATATCTTCAACTGGAAACTCAATTTCGTTTATACATACCTTTTGTAAAATTAGTAGATTCTCTGTAGAGACGGCGATTTATCGCGTCTTGTGAACGTGTTGGTCTATCAGACGCGATAAATCGCGTCTCTACATGAGGGCTTTCTCGCTAATCCCAAGTGTATTAGGATAAAACTGAATCAGACTTGTGTGTACACCGTAGCACCGCTTACGGGGAGGGGTTGGGGGTGGGGTGTTAGGGACTTTTGCAAGAGGTCTATTATTCTTTAAAATCTCACGCAAAGGCAAGGCAGCGCGTTGCGGGGGTTCCCCCCGTTGTAGCGACTGCCGCGCAAAGACGCAAAGAAAAAGTCTGCGTCTCTGGGTGAGGTAATCATTCTATAAATTCGGTGGAATACAAACATCTGGCGCACACAACCCAACAAACTCCAGCGTTATCACCTCAAAACTATTCAAATCTACGCGGCGAATCACATGATTATTAGTATCACTAATATATAGATATAAACCCAAAACACTCAATCCAGAAGGTTCAAAAAACTGAGTCTTTTTACCCTGTCCATCTTGTAAACCAGCAGTACCATCTCCTAAAACTGTTTGACAATTACCGCTAGGACTGACTAATTTAATTTTGTGATTGTAACTATCCGCCACCCAGAGAAAATTCTCAGCATATTCCACTCCCAAACAGTGTTGCAAACGCACATCTTCACCTTGTCCATCAACATCGCCAAAACCAAATAAATCTCCACTACCGCAAACAGTCCGTACTTGGTAAGGTTCTACAATTCCAACACCACGAATGGAACTAACTTCACTGTCAGCAATATATAATTCTTGCCCATTATGACTGATACCACTTGGTTGAGCAAACGCAGATTCAACGAGTGAACCATCAATACACGCCTCTGCACCCATACCAGTATAGGGTTTAACAACGCCTATTTCTAAATCCATCTGCCAAATTTGATGCGACCCCGCCATTGCAATGAACAAAGAATTTCCCACTTTCACTAAATCCCAAGGAGAATTCAGCGCAGTTTCTAAACCAGCACCGCCATGAAGTTGAATTTTGCGGCTTTGTTCCCCAGTTCCAGCGATAGTTTCTACTATCTGGTGCTGCAAATCAACTCGTCGCAGCGCATGATTTTCTGTATCAGCAACATAAAGCATTTGATTTTCTGCATCAAATGTCATTCCCTGCGGTGCAAAAAATTGTGCTTCGTCAAAAGCACCATCAGTTAAACCAGATTTTCCAGTACCAATTAAATGAAGAATTTTGCCATCAAAAGTACTCATAATCAGGCGATGATGTCCAGAGTCAGCAATAAATAAACCTGCTTGGGTAGCTAGAACTTTACCAGGAAAAGCTAAAGGTGTGATTAACGGTTGACGTTGTTTTTCTAAAGTCAAGCTAAGCTGTTGAAAATTAATTGTACCTTTGTCGCGGTGTTGCTGAATTAACTTTTGAATTAACTCTTCTAAAACGTTACGCTTTCCTTCACCAGAGACAGAACCTACTACATAACCTTCCGGGTCGATAATCATTAAAGTCGGCCAAGCACGCACAGCATACTCTTGCCAAACTCGAAAACCACTATCAACAATAACTGGGTGTTCGATGTCATAACGTAAGATAGCTTGGCGGATGTTTTCGGTTTCTTTTTCGTTATCAAATTTGCCAGAATGAACGCCGATAATAGTAAGACTGTCTTGATATTTTTGTTCTAAATATTTCAGGTCTGGCAGAATATGTAGACAATTAATACAGCAGTATGTCCAAAAGTCTAAAATTACTACTCTACCCTTGAGTTGTTTGAGAGATAAAGGTTTATCTGTATTGAGCCAAGAATAATTTTGTGGTAATTGTGGCGCTCTTACACGAGGTATCATAAAGTGTTATTTACTAAAGTTTACTCATCCGTTTAACTAGCAATTCAACGTAGTCATCGTAGAACTAGTATTTGATTTTTGAAAAGATACGTAGGACGTGTTAGCGCAAAGAGTACGGCACCATTGTTTTGGATTTGGTACGTTACGGATTTCATCCTAACGCACCCTACTGGCGTGACAAGACTAAATTTGTGCATTAGCTCTCCTCTTGTGGGATGGGCTTCTAGCCCGTCCTAATTGGCGGGCAAGATGCCCGCCCCACAAGAAAATTTATTGCAACATTTTAGCCATTGGCTCAAATACAGAAGATAGCGTTGTGAAATACATTTTTCAGGATTGGTCAAACAGACGTGCTACCCTTTGACACGAAAAATTATAGTAAAAGCAAATTTTTTCAGTTTCCAAAACTGTAACGTCAGCAGCTAGTAATTGCCCAAGTGCCATATTGGAAACACACAAAATTTTTCTGATACAGTTATGTATTATTCTTTGAGAAGTTTTATAGCTAATTTTAGTAAAACCTTACCTGCTTTATGTTTGTTCGGTTTGGTAAGTTGTCAAGCAGCTCAAAGCCGAGTTGAGCCAAATATATCATTCCAATCTCAAACACTTGTGGTTTCTGGAAGAGGAATGGTGGATATTCCTAAAACAAATGCACGAGTTAGTTTAGGTGTTCAAGTGCAGGGTGAAACATCGGGACTTGTCCAACAGGAACTTGCTAAGCGATCGCAAGCAGTTGTTAACTTATTAAAAACGCGTCAAGATGTGACTAAATTAGAGACTACCAGTATTACTCTAAATCCCCGCTACAACCCAAAAGATGGTAACCAAATAATTGGC
The DNA here is from genome assembly GCF_963920935.1 of Nostoc sp. CCY 9925. Classification (NCBI taxonomy): domain Bacteria; kingdom Bacillati; phylum Cyanobacteriota; class Cyanophyceae; order Nostocales; family Nostocaceae; genus Nostoc; species Nostoc sp. CCY 9925. The sequence goes on from NZ_CAWUDO010000003.1 coordinate 156,761, forward strand.
TATTATGCAACTAACCTTGTCCGCTTCCAAATTGCTCCAGAAAAACTTGGTACTTTGTTAGATGAAGCAATTAAAACAGGAGCTACACGAATTGATGGTGTAACATTAGTAGCCTCGGATGAAGCGATCGCTACTGCACAAAAACGAGCGATCGATGCAGCCTCCAAAGATGCTCGCTCTCAAGCGGATGCAGCTCTTAGTGCTTTGCAACTCAAGCAACAGGAAATTGTCAGCATTCAAATTAACGGCGCTCGTCCACCCATACCAGTAGCAATGGAGACGAGCAACTTAATACAGAAAACAGCAGATTTCTCCAGCACGCCTGTTGTTGCCGGAGAACAAAGAATAGAAGCTTTTGTAACGTTACAAGTTCGCTATCAACCAACTCAAAATTAACCGATTTACATAAACTAGAAATGGTTTAACAGTAAACAGTTATCACTGGATAACTGTTTACTGTTATGCCTATTGCCTTATCTTAATAACAATTATTCACGCCGACTCACTTTAACCCTTTGAAAGAACTCGATCAACTAAGCACTACAAAATTCTCAGCTTGGGTACAACAAGCTAAAACTCAGGCTGAACGTGGAAAACTTGCCGATCGCATTCCCCAATTAGCATTAGCCGATCGCAATTGGTTTGCAGTTCACATCTGCTGTAAATCAGGACAAATCATCAGCTTTGGAGATACGGCTTGTGTGTTTCCCCTGATGAGCATTATTAAAACATTTTCCTTACTTTATCTCCTAGAACATCTAGGAGCAAAAACAGTTTTCGGCTGGGTTGGGGTGGAACCATCAGATGCACCTTTCAATTCTTTAGAACAATTAGTTAGCGATCGCGGTCGCCCTCGTAACCCCATGATTAATAGTGGGGCAATTACCCTCGCTGATAAATTACCAGGAAAAGATGCTGGCCATCGCACTTTTTTATTTTGTCAATGGTTGAATCAATTAGCAGGTTGTCAACTACATTTAGACCAAGCCATGTTGACTTCAGTACGATTAACACGCTCAACAGCTAATCAAGCGATCGCTAATTATCTTGCCGAAATCGGACATCTCCAAGATTTGGAAACAGCACTTGACACCTATGAGCAAATATGCTCTATTTCGGGAACAGTTGAAGATTTAGCTTTGTTAGGAAAACTCCTAGCTTTTGAAAATGGCTGTGTAGTTACACAAAACCGCCAAATTGTCAATGCTGTGATGTCAACTTGTGGACTTTATGAAGCTTCTGCCGAGTTTGCAGTTAGGATTGGTCTGCCAATGAAATCAGGCATTGGTGGTGGACTTGTAGCAATAGTACCAGGTAAAGGAGCGATCGCTTGTTACAGCCCCGCCTTAGACACAATAGGAAATCCAATAGCAGGGCTGGTTTTTGTCGAAGCTTTATCGCAAAATTTAGAGTTGAGTATCTTTCGTTAAAAAGGGTGTGGGGTGTAGGGGAATCTCCGCAAATAAATTCGGGGGATTTACAGCAGATTACTCTCCGAGTGAGGTACAGATAATCACAGGGGTACTTCTGGTATTGATATTATACCAATTTGAAAAAAGAATGCTCCCCATACATAAGCTCCAACCCTTGTGATATCTAGTTTTCTTAATTTTGAATTTTGTTAGCGTAGCTAAGCCGTGTCCGCGAGCGTCATTTTGAATTTTGAATTGGTATTACCTCTGGCTGTGGTGCTGGCGACGGTGTAACTGTTTCTGGCGCTGGAGACTCAATAATTTCTGGCAGGGTGGGTGGCGAACTCGGAGATGGCGCAACTATTACTTTTGGGGTGGGCGTCTCAAGAGTTCGACGCTTGAAAAATCCCCCAAATCTCGGTTTTGCTGGTTCAGGCGCAACTTTTTTCGGTAAAGGTGTTGATTCTGGCAGTGGTTCTGGTTGAGTTGCTGCTGGTGGCGTAGCTGGGGTTACTTGTGGAATTGGCGTTACTTCTGGCTGTGGTGCTGGCGACGGTGTAACTGTTTCTGGTGCTGGAGACTCAATAATTTCTGGCAGCGTCGGTGGCGAACTCGGAGATGGTGTAACTGTTGTTTCTGGGGTGGGTGTCTTACCTGCCCGACGGTTGAAAAATCCGCCAAATCTCGGTTTTGCTGGCTCAGGTGCAACTTTTTCTGGTAAAGGCGTTGATTCTGGAGTTGGGGTTACTGTTGGCTGTGGTTCTGGTGCAGGAGACTCGATAATTTTTGGTGGTGTTGGCGACAAGCTAGGAGATGGTGCAGCCGTTGGAGGTTGTAACTTTGGTTGTTCTGGCTTAATTGGCTGTGTTTTCGATTCTTCTGGAACTTCAATTTCAGGAATTGGCTGTTTTTCTACCTTTGGCTGTATTTCGGGTATTTTTTCAACAGCAGGGGTAGGTGCAAATTTATAATTTGGGTCTACAATGCCACGTACTTGATTTGCCGTGAGTTCTCCTCTGGTAATTCTCGACAGAGTGTCTTTACCCTTTGGCTCGTAGTTAATCAGCCTAACTGTGGTATTGAAAGCATTTTTGAGGGAATTTCCCTGATTATCGAGGAATTCGAGTTTTACCCAGTTTTTACCAGGCTTCCAACCTTTGAGGTAAATTGATTGCCAGCGATCGAAAATAAAGCTTTCACCATTGATTGTGCAACGAATACGCCAGTCGCTAAATTCGTCCTTAGCATTTTCTGACGCAACTAGATGCAGGGGAGCATTAGTTAGGTAAAAGTCAACTAAGATTGGTTCTGCCCCGTAACTACTTTGGGGACGACTGTAAGTGAGCAACGGCAGACTAGAAGCTGGGTTATTGTCGTCAGTTTTAGTGAAGACGTGAAATGTTGTCTGGGCATAAGCGCCTTCATTTTTAAAGCTTTCATGCCAAGGACGTGAAGCAAAGACACGCAAGGTATGAGTACCTGGGGACAAGTCTGGAAAAACTAAGGGCTGATTCAGATCGTAAACAGGTATATAAGGTTGATTATCAAGGAATACGTGTAGATGTGGCCCTAGTTGTAATTCTGGGTCTTTGAATATTGGTAAATCCTTCACCTGAAAGCGGGCTGTGACTTTGTTATCTGAGAAAACTTCATCAGGTTTTGGAGTAATAATCGTCACTTGTGGCTGATAAACTTCCAAAATTGGACGCAATTCTTGGATAACAGCAGGAGGGGCAACTTCCGAAAATTGCTTAGAAACTTGAGAAATTCGGACACCCTCTGATTGATTACCAACAGATACTTCTTGGCTGCCAGCCTTACCGCCACAACTGGTTAAGCTACATACCAATACCAATGTCATTACGAACCTGAGAATCCGAAAACTCCAAGGGAGGAGCTTCTCTAACACCATTTTCTGCCAAAATTCCATGCCTTACACCCTGCAATCCTCTTTGACATGTCCATAGGGAACTATAGCCCAAAAGAGGCAAGGGAGGCAGGGAGGTAGGGGAAGCAGGGGCAGGGGGAGAAAACTTCTAACTCTTAACTCCTAACTCAGCACTAAGCACTCCCAATGCCCCAATATATATTTTACGAATTGTTATCCTTTGTAAATTAAATGAATAATCTATTGACTTTTGGACAATTAGTTTGAAGGTTAAAAGGCATAAAAGGCAGTTATTTCAGCGATTTTGAATTATTGTTAAAATATCTCCATCAATGTACAAGTGAAGACTTTATAATTCAACGAGAAACAACTCTCCACATGGGTCTTCACTGTGGCTTCAGCAAATCACTGGAGTGTGCGGTAAAACATTACTATGTGGTAATCATGATTCCTCATTCCTTATCAGAGAGGAGGTCGAATGGCAATAAGTCCTCCGGAGCGAGAGGAAAAAAAGGCAAAAGTAATCGTCGATAACGACCCGGTTCCTACCTCATTTGAGAGATGGGCAAAACCTGGGCACTTTGACAGATCTTTAGCCAGAGGTCCAAAAACCACTACATGGATTTGGAACCTTCACGCACTCGCCCACGATTTTGATACACATACAAGCGATTTAGAAGACATATCCCGCAAGATATTCTCAGCACACTTCGGCCACTTAGCCGTAGTGACAATCTGGCTGAGCGGGATGATTTTCCACGGCGCGAAGTTTTCTAACTACGAAGCTTGGCTGAGCGACCCGTTAAACGTTAAGCCAAGTGCCCAAGTCGTTTGGCCCATTGTGGGACAAGACATTTTAAACGGTGATGTTGGCGGTGGTTTCCACGGTATTCAAATCACCTCTGGTTTGTTCCAAGTATGGCGTGGCTGGGGTATTACAAACTCCTTCCAACTGTACTGCACTGCGATCGGTGGCTTGGTATTAGCAGGCTTATTCCTATTCGCCGGCTGGTTCCATTACCACAAACGCGCTCCCAAACTGGAATGGTTCCAGAATGTGGAGTCGATGCTGAATCACCACCTACAAGTATTGTTAGGTTGTGGTTCCTTGGGATGGGCAGGACACTTAATTCACGTGTCTGCACCGACTAACAAGCTTTTGGATGCCGGGGTTGCCATCAAAGACATACCCTTGCCCCACGAGTTCATCTTGAACAAAGACTTGTTGACGGAACTCTACCCAGGCTTTGCTGCTGGTATAGCACCTTTCTTCACCTTGAACTGGGGTCAGTATGCTGACTTTCTCACCTTCAAGGGCGGTCTAAACCCAGTAACAGGCGGCTTGTGGCTGACAGATATTTCCCATCACCACTTAGCGATCGCAGTCCTGTTCATCATTGCTGGTCACCAGTACCGCACGAACTGGGGTATTGGTCACAGCATCAAAGAGATCCTGGAAAACCATAAGGGTCCTTTCACTGGTGAAGGTCACAAAGGTCTCTACGAAAACCTGACCACATCTTGGCACGCTCAGTTGGCAACTAACCTCGCCTTCTTGGGTTCGCTGACCATCATCATCGCGCATCACATGTACGCGATGCCCCCCTATCCATACTTGGCAACTGACTACGCTACGCAGTTGTGCATATTCACTCACCATATTTGGATCGGTGGCTTCTTGATTGTTGGTGGAGCAGCTCACGCTGCCATCTTCATGGTGCGCGATTACGATCCAGTTGTGAATCAAAACAACTTGCTCGATCGGGTGATTCGTCACCGGGATGCGATTATTTCTCACCTGAACTGGGTATGTATTTTCCTTGGCTTCCATAGCTTTGGACTGTACATTCACAACGACACAATGCGTGCATTGGGTCGTCCCCAAGACATGTTCTCTGATACGGCAATTCAATTGCAGCCAGTATTTGCCCAGTGGGTACAAAATATTCACGCTTTGGCTCCTGGAACAACTGCACCTAATGCCCTAGAACCAGTTAGCTATGTCTTCGGCGGCGGTATTTTGGCTGTTGGCGGCAAGGTGGCAGCTGCGCCCATCGCTTTGGGTACAGCGGACTTCCTAATTCACCACATTCACGCCTTCACCATTCACGTCACCGTCCTAATTCTGCTCAAAGGTGTGCTGTTTGCCCGTAGCTCTCGTCTGATTCCAGACAAAGCTAACTTGGGTTTCCGCTTCCCCTGCGACGGTCCTGGTCGTGGCGGTACATGTCAAGTGTCCGGTTGGGATCACGTATTCCTAGGACTATTCTGGATGTATAACTCCCTATCAATTGTAATTTTCCACTTCAGCTGGAAGATGCAATCAGATGTCTGGGGAACGGTAGATCCAGATGGTACTGTGACTCACATCACTGGTGGTAACTTTGCCCAAAGCGCCATCACGATCAACGGTTGGTTGCGTGACTTCTTGTGGGCACAAGCTACACAAGTCATCAACTCCTACGGCAGTGCGCTATCTGCCTATGGACTCCTATTCTTAGGCGCTCACTTTGTTTGGGCATTCAGCTTGATGTTCCTGTTCAGTGGTCGCGGCTACTGGCAAGAATTAATTGAGTCCATCGTTTGGGCGCATAATAAACTGAAGGTAGCACCAGCAATTCAGCCTCGCGCTCTGAGCATTATTCAGGGTCGCGCTGTAGGGGTAGCTCACTACCTATTAGGTGGAATCGCTACTACTTGGGCATTCTTCCATGCACACATCCTTTCAGTAGGGTAGCAATCAGGAAATTTTGGATTTGAGATTTTAGATTTTGGTGAAGCAGGGTGGTCTTGGGGAGCCACTGCGGTCTTGGGGGTTTCCCCCATGAGCAAGTGGCGTGGTTTCCCCCATGAGTGACTGCTGAACCCGTTCGCGCAGCGTCTCCCCTTGGGAGAAGGGATTGAATCTAAAATCTAAAATCCAAAATCCAAAATTCAACTGGTACTTGATGGCTAAAGGTCAGAGGAATTATTAAACCTATGGCAACAAAATTTCCAAAATTTAGCCAGGATCTCGCACAGGACCCGACTACTCGTCGGATATGGTATGCGATCGCCACAGGCAACGACTTTGAAACCCATGATGGCATCACTGAGGAAAATCTTTACCAAAAGATTTTCGCTACTCACTTCGGTCACTTGGCAATCATCTTCTTGTGGGCATCCAGCCTCCTGTTCCATGTAGCCTGGCAAGGTAACTTTGAACAGTGGATTAAAGATCCTCTTCACATCCGTCCCATCGCCCACGCGATTTGGGACCCCCACTTCGGCAAACCAGCGGTCGAAGCTTTCACTCAAGCTGGCGCTAGCAATCCAGTAAACATTACATACTCTGGTCTGTACCACTGGTGGTATACCATCGGTATGCGGACAAATACCGAACTGTATAACGGTTCAGTATTCCTGCTGATATTCGCAGCTGTCTTGTTGTTCGCTGGTTGGCTGCACTTGCAACCCAAGTTCCGTCCTAGCTTGGCATGGTTTAAGAGCGCTGAACATCGCCTAAACCACCACCTAGCAGGTCTGTTTGGTGTTAGCTCTTTGGCGTGGGCTGGTCACCTAATTCACGTTGCTGTTCCCGAAGCTCGCGGACAGCACGTAGGTTGGGATAACTTCCTCAACACCCCACCCCACCCAGCAGGTTTAACACCCTTCTTCACCGGTAACTGGGCTGTTTACGCTCAAAACCCTGACACTCCTGGACATGTGTTCGGCACATCCCAAGGTGCAGGTACTGCAATTCTGACTTTCTTGGGTGGTTTCCATCCCCAGACAGAAGCTTTGTGGCTGACTGATATCGCTCATCACCACTTGGCGATCGCAGTATTATTCATCGTTGCCGGTCACATGTACCGGACAAACTTTGGGATTGGTCACAGTCTCAAAGAAGCCTTAAATGCCAAGAATTTCTTTGGTATTCCTGTTGAAGGCCCCTTCAACTTACCTCACCAAGGTATTTACGACACCTACAACAACTCTCTGCACTTCCAGTTGGGTTGGCACTTAGCAGCTTTAGGTGTTGTGACCTCCTTGGTAGCACAGCACATGTACTCCATGCCTTCCTACGCATTTATAGCTAAGGATTACACAACTCAGGCAGCGTTGTACACGCATCACCAGTATATTGCTGGCTTCCTGATGCTTGGTGCTTTTGCTCACGGAGCAATCTTCTGGGTACGTGATTACGACCCAGAACAAAACAAAGGTAACGTTCTTGACCGCGTGTTGAAGCATAAAGAAGCGATTATCTCCCACCTCAGCTGGGTATCCCTTTTCTTAGGCTTCCACACCCTGGGCTTGTACGTACACAACGATGTAGTAGTTGCTTTCGGAACTCCTGAAAAGCAAATCCTCATCGAGCCAGTCTTTGCTCAGTTCGTCCAAGCTGCTAACGGTAAGGTACTGTACGGTTTAGACACCTTGTTATCTAACCCTGATAGTATTGCTTACACAGCATGGCCCAACTACGCTAACGTCTGGTTACCAGGCTGGCTAGATGCCATCAACGCTGGTACAAACTCCCTGTTCTTAACAATCGGCCCTGGCGACTTCTTGGTACACCATGCCATCGCCTTAGGTCTGCACACCACCACCTTGATCTTGGTCAAAGGTGCTTTGGATGCCCGTGGTTCTAAGCTGATGCCCGATAAAAAGGACTTCGGCTATGCCTTCCCTTGCGACGGCCCCGGTCGTGGCGGTACTTGCGACATCTCTGCTTGGGATTCCTTCTACCTAGCTGCGTTCTGGATGCTCAACACCATTGGTTGGTTAACCTTCTACTGGCATTGGAAACATCTCGGTATTTGGCAAGGTAACGTTGCTCAGTTCAATGAGAACTCTACATACCTCATGGGCTGGTTCCGCGATTACCTGTGGGCAAACTCCGCTCAGTTGATTAACGGCTACAACCCCTACGGCGTGAATAACCTGTCTGTCTGGGCTTGGATGTTCCTATTTGGACACCTAGTTTGGGCTACCGGCTTCATGTTCTTAATCTCTTGGAGAGGTTACTGGCAAGAGTTGATCGAAACCCTTGTTTGGGCACACGAACGCACTCCTCTAGCTAACTTGGTTCGCTGGAAAGACAAGCCCGTTGCTCTATCCATCGTTCAAGCTCGCGTAGTTGGTCTAACCCACTTTGCAGTTGGTTATGTTGTGACTTACGCCGCATTCTTGATTGCTTCTACCGCTGGTAAGTTCGGTTAATTCCGCTACTAGTTTTGTAGATAAGTAATCAAAATCCCCTGCCGCAAGGTGGGGGATTTTTTGTAAAATTGATTAAGTTTAAAATTACAGTAATAGAAGTTAAAAATACTATAAAAATAAGTGGAAATAAAGTGCAATTCCAACAAAAACCTATTCTCAAAGAAAGTTGGTGGTTGATGTGGTGTAGTTTTCCTAACTTAAATTGGGCAAGGTTAAGAACTTACGATGATTTCTCTGCTGAGATATTAGATTGTGATGGTTCTAAATACACATTTTCTAATGAAGAAGAAGCACATTACTTCTTAATGGAGGATGAATATACACAATTTCAATCACTTGACCAAGAAGATGAGCAAGAACTCGGTATCCCGTTGTGTTTCATACAGATACCAAAAGGAAAAAACGAAAACGAATTAATAGAAAAAATGTATGTAAAACAAGCCGAAATACGAAATGAACACTAAACTTGTTGAATCACTGTTGCAAGTTATTCTATCTCTCTCTGATGAAGAGCGATCGCTTTTGAAAGAAAAGCTATTTTTCGATGAATCAGAGCCTTCAACTGATGAGCTAGTGCTACTTGCCCAGAATGGAGGAGCATTTAACTTTCTTGAAAATGAACCAGATATATACTCACTTGACGACGGAGAACCTATCTAATCCCTCTCCAAAAAGGTGATATCGTCTTGGTTCCATTTCCGTTTACAGACTTGACTGGAACAAAGCTACGCCCTGGTTTAGTTTTATGGATAGACACAATAGGCGATGATGTCACTTTATGTTTTATTTCATCTCAAAATATAAGTAGTTTGAGTCCAGAAGAATTTATTTTAGAACCTCTAGATCCAGATTTTACTAGTACTGGATTACGGGTTGCGTCTAAAGTTAGAGTGACTAAAATAACTACCATTGAGCGTAGACTAATCACCAGAAGGATAGGTAAATTGGGAACAAATCAAGTTCAGCAGTTGAATACAGTACTGCTTCAAGGTTTGAAACTGACATAATTTCAAGTATCTTCTAAACCTAGTGAAAACCGCGTAGTTTACCGCCGTAGTCATCGCCTAAAATTAACTTAGCGATCGCCAGCAATATGGAAGAACTGCAAATCTCAGAAATAGAAGCTACCTTTACAGCACTTGTTAACCAATGGTGAGATGAAACTCGTGGGATAAGTAAGTCGGTGGGAATAAACAGAACTATGTTACGAAACGTAAATGTACTTAAAGGACTTTTGACAAATGACGACCTTCACTAGTTAGCTTTATTTACGCCGACCTACTTAGCTTAAAAGCCGCTTTATTGATCAGGAATGTCCAATCTTACTTCAGCGTTAGGGCAATTGGACGGTGGCGATTTTTCGGTGAACCGATCAGCAATCCAATTCGTAAAGTCAGCCTCCGCAGCCGGCAACAGCCCTCGATGGTCTTTTCCGACATACCTTATGTAAAAGACCGGAGTGTGATGTTCACAAGCGTCTCTGACGTAAAGGTCTGTGGAATCCGCAGGGATTATGTTATCAGCAGTCCCTTGCATGACCAGCACAGGGATCTGGGACTCAACTTGTCCGATCGCATTTTTGGCCAATCTAGCTACCCATGCGTCAAGATTGTTGTTTGCCTTAAATAAAACCGAATCTCCTCCTGCGGTGTCTCCTGTAATTGACAACTGCTGCATACACTGGCGAGAAGCGGCCTCGGCTGCTTTGAGTCCGGTGTCGGTGAATACGTCACTCAGATGCAAATCGGGATATGCCCAGGCATAAGCTGTATTTAGGAGAATGATGCGACCGATGCGCGGGCCTCCGGTAGATTGCTTGGCAATATCGGGAATCAAAAAGGACTTGGGGTTTGCAGGGGCCAAAGCCGCTACGCCCACAACATCAAGATTAGGTGCATACGAAGCTATTTCGCCGGCAGTCACCACACCTAAACCACCTTGTGACCATCCCAGTAGCACTACCTTATTGCCTGCTGGTGTCAGTTTACGGGCTGCTGTGACGATATCGAGGGCGTTCCGTGCTTGGCTTTGACCAACGGCGTATTCGTGCTTGTCTCCAGCACCTAAGCCTTGGTAATCACTGGCTACAACAACGTATCCAGCTTGAATAAAGGCTGACAGCCCAGGTATGCCATAGTCATTCGGCACAGTACTCTCGAAAGAGGGAAAGCCGACAAAATCACTGACTGGGTTGGGAACGTTTGACGGGGCGCAATACCTAGCACCGCCAACAGTACCGTGCGCCCAGCTGACAACGGGAAGATTGTCACCCTCTTTAGCGGATTTTGGCCCAATTATGAGGCCTGACACGGCAACTGGGACTCCAGAAGCCTTCTGTGAGCGATAGATTACGCGCCACGCAATTGCTCCGTCAGGTGCATCGATCTCTTCTTTTTTAATGATCGAACCTAGCGGCCCAGCCACCTCATCCGCAGATACGTCGTAGAATGTAGGCAGTAAACCCGGCTGGTCAGGCGATGATGCGATCGCAGGAGTTACCGCAACCCACATTGCTAGAATTATTGCAAAGCAGCACAATAAAGCTTTTTTCATCGTTCGTTTTGGATAGATAAATGCCTTGTCATAGTCTCATGACACAGTGAAGTCAGGATTTTCAAGAAATAAATTATCTTCAATTGTGGGGTGGGGAGGAAAGCCTGCCCTTCAGAAAAAAGACGGGTGGGGACACCCATCCCACAATAAAACAGAAGTTTCAGCTTTTTAGTGCGTCAGTTCTACTAAATTTCTTCACCCTTTGGCGGTTCTAGAAGACCTATCAAAATCAGGATTCTTGTGATCACCCTTGGGTCGCGCAGAATTTCGCTATGACTTGATACACCGCCCTGAAATGCGTATCCTTTTATATTTGTTTTTGCTGTTATCTCTGGGTCTTTCTGCCACTCCTTAAAATATGTCAAGCTTCCATAGGGAACTATTCCATCTCCACAATTGCGTTCATTATCTATAGTTTGTAGTGTGTCACTTGTTTCTACTCTTACTCCGTTTCTGATAATGAATTCTCCGTCCTCCAATTTCTCGTCCTTACCCAAGTAATCCGCTACTTTCAGTCCTCCATCCACTTCCTCGTAGTATGCTCCTACTGCTGTGGGGAAACCAGTTGAATAAATGACACTCAAATTCTTGACGGGTGGGCATCCTACCAGTTTGTCCCCAAATTCTCCTTCAGCTTGAGTTATGAGAGGATTAGTTTGATAAAATTTTTCTAGATATGCCAGGGTACTATTAGCTCCTCCTTTTTCTAAGGTAGTTTTGATATCTATTGCCGCAAAGTCATCTGTTGTTTGCCCAGAGCCTTTTTTGAGAAACCCAAAATGTTGTGTATTGAAATATTGGTAATGTTCTTGTGTTACCGGCAATAGCCAAGGAACACTCGAATAGGATTGTATTACCTCTTTCATCCCCGATAATGCTGCTGTTCCTATCTTTAATCCATCATCTGTCACTAGCATCCGAATGGACATTGGCGCACCTAACCATGGTGGGCTGACTGCTATATATCGGAATATATATTTATCTATCCACTCTTGTCCCCACTCTTTTCCGTCACGTGCTCGAATATTTTTGACCCACTGTAAGAAATATTGAGTTACCCTATTTCCCATGCTTTGGGCTATTATTACTACACGTTCGCGATCTAGCAAACTACTTCCACTGTCCTCGTATAATTGCTCTATCTTTTTCTTAAGCTTAGTGAAATAACTGTACCGTACTTGCAGACCTCCTGGAGCGATTCGCCAATCATAGGGGGCACCTACTACATTTTCATTCTTCCTGTAATCAGATTTAGTTTGTCCCAACAAATTCTTATACTCTCTTGTCAAGGTATACACTAATTCCTCATAATATCTAGTGTTGTATTCAGTGAATGGAATATTTGGAAGGAAATTTTCAATCCCTTCTAATCCTTCCACTGGCTTATTATATTGATTGGGTTCGCCATCTGCTCCAAGTTCCGGTTCTTCTACTTCTACTAGAGGAGTTACGCCATCAATGATATTATTTTCACCAACGTAGACATTCACCTTCATGTGTCTTTTCCACTCAGCTCCAGGATCAGGAGTTTCTTCTGCTTTTATTTCATATTCTGGTACGTTAAATCCCACTACTGATGGCGCAGATTGCTGACTTACCTCTTCACTTTGTTGATTACTTTGATCCTTCGGTAAGAGTTGTAGCATTTCTAGACTCATCCAAAGGTTATCTCGATAGGTTGGCCTTTCTTTTGTTTTTATCCTCGATCCTGCCAGCCCTGGAATCAATACTACAGGACGAACTATTTTAGCCATTTGTTTTTACCTTTTTTGCTTAATTTTCTACGCTTGCGACTTGAAAACAGGTATGTTGATTTTTGCTCTTGTAGAGCAATACAATTTGAGATTTGAAGTATAGGTTTTTGAATTTTCTTCTTGACCTACTATGCCGACAACGACAACACACCCCAATATCAACTGGTTAGCTATTAACTTGCTTACAGAACGTAATGGTCTATAAAAAAATGTTAGAAACAACTTGATTCTTTAAAAGCAGTTTCTACATTTATATTTCAACTTACGTCTGCCAGAATGACGCTACAAAACTCAATGGTGTAGGCACACCATTGGTAAGTCTTTGTTCAAAACCATATGAAAATGTGTCAACTGATTCACCATCAGCTGTCCATATGTATTTATCTTCTATGGGTAAATTGATGCTACGCAATCCTACTCTAGAATTGCTCTTAGAGGTTGTTTTAAAAGTGCCGGAAGCTATACTTTTGCCGCTCTAACTTAGGTCAAGTGCAACAAAGAATCAAGATTACAGCTATGTACATCAGATGCATCACTGTCTTGACCATGAGAGCAAAAATCCCTTTTAAAACATCCTCTTAAACCCTAACTTACCCATAATAAGACTCTTTTTAGCAGCAAATAATTCTGTTTTATGCGGTCGTTTGTATAGTAATACGACCATAGTTAATTTTGCAAGGACAGTTAAGACATTTAAGACAGTTAAGAAAATTTTTATAAAATTTTAATAATTAACGTGAGTTCAGTAAATCTCTCCCTAACCCCTCTCCGACACAAAAAGGGGCAGACGAAATACAGACGCAAATCAGGCGATCGCAGTGATACTATGTATGGAAAATCAGATTTTCATCAGAGGAGTTACCAGGTGTCCATTCCCGAAATTACCCAAAAGCTATTAGCAGCAAAACAAGAGAAAGGACTAAGCTTTGCCGATTTAGAAAAAATTCTCGGACGCGATGAAGTATGGATTGCTGCTTTAATCTACCGTCAAGCTAGTGCTTCCCCAGAAGAAGCCAAGTTACTAGTCGAAGCATTGGGACTAGATGCAAGTTATATTAACGAATTGACTGAATATCCGGTAAAAGGATTAGGCCCAGTTGTACCAACCGACCCACTAATTTATCGTTTCTACGAAATTATGCAGGTCTACGGATTTCCTATTAAAGCCGTGATTCACGACAAATTCGGCGATGGGATTATGAGCGCCATTGACTTTACTTTAGATGTGGAAAAAGAAGCAGACCCCAAAGGCGATCGCGTTAAAATCATTATGTCTGGTAAATTTCTCCCATACAAAAAGTGGTAGTGTTTTAACAAGTTATATCAACCTGTGTACTGACCTCAAGGCAAATATTTCACGAACATGTTCTCATACACAGGAATACAAAGTTAATATACTTTTCTGTGTTACTTTGCCCGGAAAACAGGATTTTTCAAATAAAATATCGAGACAATATCAAAACAAGTTATAACTATAAAACTGAGATAGCTTGATAACTCTTGCAACAAAAACCAATAACGCCAGCAAAAGAAATAATTTTTAGTCCCTATTATACCCAGCAAAATGGAGCAGCGTATTTAGGTGATACTCTGAAACTGATTAAATTTATTGATGATAATAGTATTAATTTAATTCTCACCTCACCACCATTTGCTCTCACACGGAAAAAAGAATACGGTAACGAAACTGCTGAAAAATATATCGAGTGGTTTTTGCCTTTTGCCTCTGAATTTAAAAGAGTACTGGCAGATAATGGCTCATTTGTAGTGGATTTAGGGGGTGCTTACTTACCTGGTAATCCCGTGCGGAGTATCTATCAATACGAACTTTTGGTTAGATTATGCAAGGAAGTAGGTTTCTTTCTGGCTCAAGAATTCTACCACTATAATCCGGCTCGACTGCCAACCCCTGCTGAATGGGTGACAATTAGGCGCATTCGTGTCAAAGATTCAGTCAATACAGTTTGGTGGTTGTCTAAAACGCCAAATCCTAAAGCAGATAACAAAAAAGTTTTAAAACCCTATAGCCAAAGTATGAAGCAATTACTTAAAAATGGCTATCAACCGAAAATTCGTCCTAGTGGACATGATATTTCTGACAAGTTTCAAAAAGATAATCAAGGTGCAATTCCGCCAAATTTGCTTGAAATTGCTAATACTGAATCAAATAGCCCTTATTTACGACGCTGTAAAACAGCAGAAATTAGACCTCATCCAGCACGTTTTCCTCAAGGATTCGCCGAGTTCTTCATCAAATTTTTAACTGATGAAGGTGATACAGTTTTAGATCCATTTGCAGGTTCTAATACAACTGGCTTTGTTGCTCAGACTCTCCAACGCCGATGGATTTCTTTTGAAATTAATGAGGATTATGTAATGGGAAGTCGTTATCGTTTTAGTCAAGATTCAGATTATCCCAAGAGTGACGAATGAAAAGTGAAGAGTTAAAATTTATAACTCATAAATAATAGCTACTCACTTAAATTTCTCCATTCACTTGCATTTGATGAACCTGATCTGCTAATTCTTGACGACCTTGGTCATCTAGTTTATCAATCGCTAACATACCCATAAGAATAACTTCTTTGAGGGTCAAACGTGTCGAATGTGCCTGTTTTTGCACAATCTCCTTAATAATGGGACTGACACCAATCGCTGTACTAGCTCTAGCCACGGAAGAAAAAACACTAATGATTCAGCCTAAATCTTAGCACTTCCAATGAAGTTATTCTCTATAGTTAAAACTTAATTCAAATGTGTTTCAACTCATACTTCCACAAGGAAACATAAATTTCAAATTCTGTACATAGAGAACTACAACAGAATTACACAGTATTATCCTACTTTCAGAAAATTTTCGTTAGATATCCGATTATGCATCAAACCTAAAAACCAAATTTTGAACAAATTTAACTCTTGTCATACGAAAGTTACAAGTATAGTCTTTGACTAAAAAAAGGGAAGGAGAAAGGTTAAAGGGGAAAGGGAAAAGGGAAAAGGGGAAGAGGGAAAGGGATACTTGCACCATTATTCTATTTGGGCAGAGTATTGAGATTCAAGATAAGCAAAGCGCAAATGTTGAGGCGTCCTGACTTCAAGCCCCATAACTTTAGTTATGGGGTAGGATGCCTTCATTCAGCAGGGGGAAAGGGGTTTTCTTCATTCGTTTGCCCTTTGCCCTTTAGCCTAAGGTTAGGGCTATGACTATTCTTCTAAAATTTCCACTAAGTCCTCAATGGTCACCTCAAAGGTGCGAGCCAATTTGTGGATAGCAGTAAAGTCAACTGTTGTCATTCCTGGACGACGAGCATAACTTCTAACTGTGCTGTAAATTACACCAGAACGGTCAGAAACTTCCTTAAGTGTCCATCCTTTCTCTTGTGCTAGTTCTCGAATCTTCAATCTGACTAATCCCATATTTGATAACTGATGCATTTGCACCGCTCAATTTCATATGAGAAATTAAAAAGCGTAGAGGCTGTCTTGTCGTCAGACATCGCCTCCTGGTTAATCAAGCTCTCATGCGTTCACGAAGTGACTCTGAAAGAGTATCGCTACAGCTTACTGAAATCTGAAAACCTAAAATCACATGGTTTTCCCTATATTAACAACGTCAAAAGTAAAAACCTCTATCCTGAGGTCATCAAAAATCATCTAGTAATCGCCAAGTTTGCAGCTACTTACAATATTTGTCACAACTAACTCGTGGAAAGTCATCGGTTAGTGAAAATATTCCTTTGAGTAAAAGTATTCTCACAAATCGGACTCATCTACCACCGGGAAAACCCTACTTTAAAGAGATCGTAAATTGTCCAATATAATCTCGTGAACACGCTTTACAGAACTATACAGTGTAAATAAGAATAATAATTTGACCTAAGTAAAATTATCCTGAATACAGCCAACTAATGCTGTCATAGGAAAAAGCAGTAAGTAGAGGAGAGACAAAGCGATGAGGGACCCTTATCTGTTGGCAGCAGGTTTGTTAACAGGATTGGCAATACCAGCATCGGCTCTTCCACACCTGTCGATTGTCCTGCCGGAAAATTCTAGATTCCTCTGGGATTTAAAACAAGGTTCCCAGACAATAGTCAGTACAAAAATTATCAACAGCGTCGATTTTTCCTTACCAGAACTCAGCGGTCAAGTGCTGCAACCCTTAGAAAGTTCGCAGCCAACACCAAGTCAGCAAAATATCAACAGTGTTGATTCCTCATCACCAGAACTCAGTAGCCAGGGATTACCAGCTCCAACAACAGACTCAACAGAGTCATCACTCAACCCCAGCGCCCAAGCAGCTACTATTTCACTGACATCTGGCAATCAACTTTACTACCAAAGATTGGCAGCTCTGAAAACTGGTCAGATTTATACACGCGGGGATAGTGATAATTTGCAATCGTTGTGGGAGTCAATCAAGAAGCGTCAACTAACTTATGAAGACTGGAAAAGTTTACTAGCTTTAGAAGCCAGAGCCATTGCCCAAGGTCAAGGTACAAATCACCTGAGTATTTTAGTTGGTGATTCGTTGAGTATGTGGTTTCCTAGAGAAAAATTACCTGTTGGGAAATTATGGCTCAATCAAGGTATATCTGGAGATACTTCCGCCGGCGTTTTAAGAAGATTGGGGGCATTTTCGGCAACCCGGCCGGATGTAATTTACATTATGGCTGGGATTAACGACTTACGAAAAGGTGATAGCGATCGCGCAATTTTGAATAATTATCGCCGAATTGTCCGCCGCTTACGACAGAATCACCCCCAAGCTCAAATTATTGTCCAATCAATTTTGCCGACTCGCTTACCAAAACTTTCCAATAGCCGCATTCGTAACATCAACACCCAACTAACTCAAATTGCCAAACAAGAAGGCGCGAATTATCTCAATATCTATAGTTGGTTTACAGATATGGAAGGCAATTTGCGCCCAGAGTTAACCACAGATGGCTTGCACCTGTCCCAAGAGGGGTATGATGTGTGGCGAACAGCACTACAGCAAATAGAATATAAGCTGACTCAGAGTAAGAATTGAGCGATCGCTTCTTTCCTCGATGTAATTGATTTGCAGCGATCGCCATTATTATTTTTGTAACTATTTATACTGGTTGATTCCCAGTCCAGTATGTGGCCATATCTACAAGTTCACCAACAGCCTCATGGGAGTTTGAAAACCCAGTTAGCTCTGGGAGGAAAAACGACGCGATCGTTTTTAAGCCGACACGATATCAAAAACAGTGTCTATAAATATTTGCAACTTTAACAGAAATTTCCGTAAATTCCTCATAGAAGAATGGAGCTAAACGTGTAGAGATCGCTCAGACAAAAGAGCAATCTCTACAATGTGCTATACCTACGCACTTTCATCAAACCAAGGAGAATATCATGGAAAACCGTCTGCAAATACAAGATATTCAAGACGAACAATTGGATATGGAACTAACTCCTGAAGAACTAGAAGAACTAGAAGCCTTGAAAGGAGGAAACCTGGCAATTAATTTCCCCTTAATTAATTCGCAAATACAGTGGAACATTCCCAAAATATTTCCTTACGGAACTCCCGTTTGGGACTTGTTTCAACAACCAGGCCTTTTTCGTTCGTAACCAGAGCTTTTAGTTCATAACGAGTAATTGGAGCCGTGTAGTATATGACACCTACTGGAAACTTTAATCGCATTCTGCAAATCCACCCATCCAGACGGTGCAATCTGCACTGTCTCCATTGTTACTCCGCTTCTGGGCCAGAGGAGCGAGACCAACTCAGTGTCCCGCTCCTTTTACAAGCAATTAGCAATGCCAGCGAACAAGGGTATACTATTGCCAGCTTTTCAGGAGGTGAACCTCTTGTCTACAAACCTCTACCCGAATTGTTAAAGCAAGCTCACCAATGCCAGATGCATACAACTGTTACTTCCAATGGCATACTTTTAGATGAGCGACACCTAGAGCAGTTGTGTGGAGCAGTTGATTTACTCGCCATTAGTCTTGATGGAATACCAGCCTCTCATAACCGTATACGTTGTTCAGACCAGGCTTTTGAAAAAATGGCGGCTCGGCTGGAAGGGGTTCGCCAATCGGGTATCCCATTTGGATTTATTTTTACGCTCACAAAACAAAATTTCCGAGAGTTAGACTGGGTTGCGAATTTCGCTTTAGAACAAGGAGCGAAGTTATTGCAGATTCATCCACTAGCAGAAGTTGGACACGCTAGCCAAAGCCTCGTCGGGTCTAGACCCAGTACCAACGTATTATCCTATGCTTACCTGAAAGCCATGCGTTTGCGAGAAGCTATTGGTGACAAGATATTTATTCAGATTGATTTAGTTCACCAAGATTTGCTGCGCTCAAATCCTGGTAGCTTTTTTGCAGACGAAGCATTAATAAATCAGCATAACTACTGCTTTGCTGACCTGGTATCACCCCTAATTATCGAAGCAGATGGGACAGTAGTGCCCATCCAACATGGTTTTGACCGCAATTATGCTCTCGGAAATCTTAATGACGCATCTTTGAGTGAACTTGCCACCCATTGGCGTCAAGAACGCTACCCCTCTTTCCGAAAACTCTGCCGACGTGTTTATCAACAACTAACAGCACCCGCGGATCTGCCGATTATCGATTGGTATGAAACGCTGATGCGCCAGCCAAAGATGAGTCATGAAAATAAAACTACAACAGGGGTGTCTATAGGCTAAAAAAAATCCTATAGTTTAATGCCCACGACTTCCCGATTTAAAACTTGATTCAACTTACCGCTACGATAACCTTCTAAATCTAAGGTTACGTAAATAAATCCAAAATCTTGAAATGCGGAAATTAATATTTGTAAATCAGTCTTTAATACAAACTCTTTGATTTGTTCTGGCAGTAATTCAATGCGTGCTGTATCGCCTTCGGATCGCACGCGTAAATTCTGCCAACCCAGCTTTCTTAAGAAAATTTCGGCTCTGCCAACTCGTTGCAACTTAGCTACAGTAATTTCTTCACCGTAAGGAAAGCGGGAACTCAAACAAGGTTGAGCAGGTTTATCCCACCAAGGTAAGCTTAGTTGTTGCGAAAGTTGTCGGACTTCAACCTTGGTAACACCCACTTCTGCTAAAGGCGATCGCGCACCTCTTTCTTTCGCCGCCTGAATTCCTGGGCGATAATCATGCAAGTCATCAGCATTCACCCCATCCACCACATAGGGATAACCCAACTCTAAGGCCAAAGGTTTGAGAGTGTCGTGCAATTCACTTTTACAAAAATAACAGCGATTGACAGGGTTAGAGGTGTAATTGGGGTTCTCCATCTCGTGAGTTTGAACGATTTGATGACGAATCCCAATAGTTGCAGCTTGAATTTTCGCGTCTTCCAACTCTTCTGGCAACAGCGAAGGAGAAACAGCAGTCACAGCCAAAGCGCGATCGCCCAACACATCATAAGCAATTTTGGCAACCAAAGTACTATCAACGCCCCCAGAGTAGGCAATTAACGCCTGCTCCATTTCTTGAAATAAAGCTCTTAATTGCTCAAATTTTTCTGTCAGCATCATTTCTCAACCCTGCCAAAACCTGATAGCATCCTGCGAATACTATTTTAGAGCTTCAAACCAAAGAGTGTAGTAGTTGACCTCAATCTACCAAACATCAGCCGCAGAATCTGATTCTGGTATGGGGGGTGCGGCAATGGGTACAGTTACCCCAGAAGCAGAGGCGCTTGTAGTCAGAGTAGCTGGTGACGAAGCTGCTTTCAATACTGCTGTAGATGCCCATTTAATATATTTGACAAGCGCATCAGGATTGTTTGCTTGTAGTGGCTTGATTTCTAAATTGCCGATAAAATCCTGTAAAACATCAACTTCGGCATCTTTACCAATAGCGATCGCAATCCGAACCGCTTTTTTCCCCCAAGGCTGAGCCATCAATGCCTTTAAACCACTTGCAAAATCATCTGTCGGCTGTCCGTCGGAAATTAAAACCAAAACTGGCGGTAATGCGCGGTCAGTCATCGGTGGTATCTTTAGTTGCTGGGCGACCATTTCCAGACCCGTCCCCATATCGGTGCCCGCAGATACGGTACCATTTGCGAGTTTGCGAGTGACTTCTTTGGCGATCGCCTCTGCTACTGTTCCTAAAAGAGTGCTAAAGTCTTGCTCACCTTTGGACTTGCTAATATCCCAAAATTTGCCACCAGTCATATTTGCGATCGACTCATGAGCACCATTACGTTTGGGGACTCCTAAAACATGGGCAGTAATCGCTGCACTCTTGAGTTGAGAGACAATATCAGAAAGTCCTTCGTTATTTCCGATTTCATCAGAAATGATTACTAGTATGCGGGAATTTTGGGAATTATCTTCAAAATTTCGGGGTTTGAAGCGTTCTATAAAAGATTCTAAGGTTGATGACACTCCTTTATCATTTGATGAGTCATCAAAGGTACGGACAACATAAGGAAAAATGTCTACTGTGTCTCGGTTAGCTAAGTAGCACCCAGCACCGCCGAAAAGACCTAAAGACAAGGACTGGATATTTTTTTTGAAATCTTGGGGTGAAGTCAACGACCAAATACCGATAGTGTATCTAGACAAATTGTGAACTTTATAAGTTGCGATCGACCCACCCCGGTGTCCACCAATATCGAATCCCACCAACCCTAACCGGACGTTTGCTCCTTCTTTGATAATCCGGTCAGCAAAAGCAACACAACTACTTTTGACTGCATTAATTTCATCACTCATACTGCCACTGGTGTCCACCATGAACACAATATCAAGCTTTGGTTTCTCCAGTGGGTCTGCAATCAAATCACTCCAGCCAAAGTTATCCAGTGATGTTGCATTGGGAATATGCCATTCCGCTCCATGAGAAAACTTTAAAGCACGCACCAGCACATTAGCATTGGGATTCTCGTCTGCTACTTGTCGCATCTGAGGTAACGCCTGACGAATCGCATTATTCAGTGCTTCTATTTTGCCATCAATAGACATCGACCCGGAAGTATCACAAAGCCAAATAAAGTGGAGTGGTCGTGTTGCTAATTCACCACCAGGGCGTCTTACCATTTTCATCATCTCCTTGTGTTTCAAATTTTTTAGGACTTACACAAAAACTCTCTGAAACTCTTATTTGTTTGTTGTGTCCTTTGCGTCCTACCCTGCAGGAAGCCGCTCCGCGTCCTTTGCGGTTCGTTTTATCATGATTTTGCGTAAGTCCTGTTTTTAAAACAAGAATGTTTAGGTGCGGAATTCTCCTTCTGCCTTGCCGAAGTTAATCTTTGTGCCAAGGGCAATGCTTGTACTGCGTCCAGGTTCAACCTCTTTCACTTGACCATCAGCATTGGTGGTCACCCACTTTTCGCCAGAAAGGTTTTTCAGCCCCCAAATACTCGGGTTTTTCGGATTTTGATTGACTGCTGCAACTGGCCGAGAAAAATCATACTTTCCCTGGTTTTCAAGATGATAAGGAAAGAGTTGAGTGTCGTGATTGAGCATGACGATGCTATTGCCAATGCGGATGCGTGGCGGTACTTGGATTTGTTTGTCACAAGACCAGCAGGGATTGAGCTTTCCTGAAGTTTTGAGAATATCGCGATCGTAAAAGTTTTCACTACCGCAGTGGGGGCAATAGATAATAAAATCACGCAGGCGTATCATCGCTGTTCGCCATTCACCTTCACGCACGCGACCATTTTGGGGATCGCGGATTCCCTCAGTAAATGCTTTAATAAAAAGTTCTTGCAAAAACTTGGGGTAAATCGGCCAAAACGCCAAAGCATTATCTTGTTCGCCAGGAATTGGACAATTGGAAATATCATCAGGATCGAAGATGAAGACTGGCTCTGTGCCATATAGCTTTTTCATCGCAGGCAAGTCGAAGCAATGAATTGCTTGTTCTTTGGCACCTTCTAAAGGATGATGCACCATCAACATATAAAACAATAGAATTGCCAGCGAAAACAAATCTGTTTGAGTACTAGGAGAAGCATCACCCCGGACTATTTCTGGTGCCATAAAACGTGGAGTTCCATCAACTGAACCGGGAATGCCGTCTACATCCACATTGTCGTTATCGCAAATCCTAACTTCACCTGTTTTGGGGTCAAAGAAGACATTGCCGAAGGAGATGTCACGATAACACAACCCACGAGAATGGAGTTGCAAATAGCTATTAGCTAGTTCAAAGCCAGCTGTTGCTAGAGCGCGAAATGTTGGCTCTACCTTACGTTTCATCAAGTCAACAATGCCCTTGAAGCGAGATTCTCGTAGTGGCATGATATAACCATAGCCAGGAATATTGTGTGCTGATGCTAAATCCACTGGCCAAAGAAATCTATCATTAGGTGGGCCAAATTCAATCGCTTTTTCTAATCGCTCTCGCTGACGAATATCTTGTTCAATCCATTGAGGGAAATACCATTTCAAGGCCATTGGTGAACCGTTGAAGTTGATGCGATAAACTTCCCCTTGAGTCCCACCTCCAAGTAATTCCTCTAGTTGACACTTAGTTCGAGAAGCCTCAGTTTCAACTATTTGTCCTATTTTGAGTATCTGACTCATCTTTTTATTTCCCCTAACCTGGCAATTTGTTTATTTTGTTTCTATTCCCTTCTTTACTGTGTGCAAATATTTCCGATAGTGGTCTTTTTAATTGACCGAAACACAAAAGGATACAAGCTCCTAAATTGATTTATCGGGATTAATAATTTTGAATTTTGAATTCGGAGCGTACCCCTTGCGGGGAAGCAAGCTACGCCTAGCGTCTCGTAGAGAAGCGACGTGACCTACTATCGAATTTGAGTAGAACCTGGTGGGGAAGGCGTCTGTGTTCTTGCTGACCAGAACCAAAGCGTGAGGGCTGATATAATGCTAATAATTATAAAAATAATAGTAGCTATTAATGCATTTGCTAAAGAATCAATGCGCTGCTTAAAAGCTTGTTTTTGGGTTACTAGCTTGTTTTCAATATCAGCGATTTGTGTTTGCAGATCAGTAATTTCT
This sequence comes from Nostoc sp. CCY 9925, assembly GCF_963920935.1. NCBI lineage: Bacteria > Bacillati > Cyanobacteriota > Cyanophyceae > Nostocales > Nostocaceae > Nostoc > Nostoc sp. CCY 9925. The sequence continues at coordinate 180,551 of NZ_CAWUDO010000003.1, forward strand.
GTTTGCTGCTGTTGCCTGAAATTATTCAATTGTTGTAAATTCAGTTTGCTATCAGTTTCTTGGCGTTTTTTGAATTTTTCTAACTCGTTTTCTGTTTTTTCATGAGCAGCTTCTGATTCATTAAGCCTACGGTTCATCTCCTTTAAAATATCTGTTGTATCTTTCTCATCAATCCGCTTGATTATGCCAAGTGTAATGTCATCCCCACTACCTTGATCTGAAGTTTCTATGAGAAAACGTTTTAGTTGTCGCTCGATTGCATCAAAGCCTTCATCACGAATCATTGCCAAGTAATCTCTGCCAATTTTGCAAAAATCTTCTTCTGTTGTGAAGGAGTTGGCATAGCCGTCTGTAGAAACCAAAATCATTGACAAAGAGTCTTCATCTGAATGTGGCACAAAACGAATTCGGATTTCTCTCCATGCATCTTCCATACAAAGGGAAGTTGTTTCATTGGCAATTAACTTTTGATCTTGAGGAAAAGGTCGTGTAGTTTCCCCAGAGGAATCTACACAAAGAATATCGCCATCCCCAAGTTGTAAGTAAAGGATGAATGACTCTGTAACTAAAACAGCTAACACTGTCGCACCATAAGCCAGTAGGGGATTTTTCTCAACAACTGGCCTTGCCGCACCGGTGCCATCTTTTTCTGTTAACTGCTGCCATTCCTCGTCTTTGAATGGCTGTTTTCCTAAATGTTCTTCAACTGTCTGTTTCCATTGAGTGACAAGTTCCTTTGGCAACTGTTCTTCTGCATAATTTTTGACAGCTGCCAAGTTGTCATCATCAGGTCGATCAACAAAGGTTTTAAGTGCATCGATCGCTTTTTCAACTGCAAACCGAGAACCCAAATCGCTGCGAAAACTTTTGGCACTGCCATGACCATCGGAAACCACCAAGACAATCGGTAGAGCCATTCTCGATGGCTGCCACCAGTCAATATAATCCTGGTTAGGTAGTTTGTGGCGCACATGAGTCGCCCCTTTGGCAGTTTCGCCGCCTACTCGCCACTTGACCTGATTTTTCTCTTCAACCATAGGATACTCTCTGTTACCAAATATCGTCTGCATCGCCACTGGCAGTAGCCGGGACTGGGATAGGGACTGTTCCCGCCATCACAGAAGCACCAGGGCTAGGAGCGCTACCAGATGCAGAAAAGGTATCAACAACTTTTGAGGGTGGGGCTGAGGCAGCTTTGACTACGGCAGTAGAAGCCCATTTAATATATTTGACCAGAGTTTCAGCGTTATTAGCTAGCAGTGGTTTGAGTTCTGAACCAGAACCAATAAATTTCTGGAGAACATCGGTGTCTGCATCTCTACCGATGGCGATCGCAATCCGAACTGCTCTTTTACCCCACGGCTGATCCAAAAGTGTTTTCAGTCCACTGTTAAAATCATCAGTCGGTTGACCATCGGAAATTAACACCAATACAGGGGGAAGGGCGCGATCGGTCATTGGTGGCATTTTCAGCTGGTCTGCTACCAATGACAGAGCTTTTCCCATATCAGTCAGTCCATCTGTTTTCAAATCTTCCCACTTGAAACTATCCACAGGTGTGGGTGTAGCAATATGCCACTGGGCACCGTCAGAAAATTTCACCGCCCGTACTAATATTTGAGCATGGGCATTTTCATCCGCAACCCTTCGCATTTCTGGAATTGCTTCTTTGATGGCATTGTTCAATGCTTGAATTTTGCCTTCTATTGACATCGAACCAGAACAATCGCAGATAAATATGAAATGCAGTGGTCTGGTTGCGATCGCTCCACCAGGAAGTGGACTCATAAATTAATAGCTCCTGATTATTCTATGTGTATATAAAAATTATGGTATTAAATATAACTTTTGTATATGACAGATTTACTTTTTAAATCTTCTACTGTTTTCTTCTACAAATTTTCATCAGCAAAATTTCTTTACGCATTTTTTTCTAATAGCCTTGTCCAAACTAAAAAAGGTAAATATGCCAAAATTCCACCAGCTATGATAGTCATTACTAAAATTTGAACTCTAATATGACCTGGCAATGTCGGGTTATTATTCAAGCGAAACTGTTTCTGTGTTGAAACTCCATCTACACTGACTTCAACAGTTTGTTCAGAACCCCGCTCAGTGTTAGTTGGTTTGTAAATAATCTCATACTCACCCAACAGTGCTTTTAGAAACTTATCCAGAGCTTCACTGATTTCAGCCCCATTAGCTGAAAATTTTTTCACTCCTCTTGAAGCTTTAGCAAGCCGCTCAAGCACAGTAATATCTACTTTACTAGTATCATTTTGATTTTCACTACCATATCCGAGAGTATGTAGTGTAATTGCTCGGTTATCTCTAAGGAGTTTTTCGAGGTTTTTCAGGTCAGGTTTATTTCGGTTACTCAAATATGGGTCGTAACCGTCAGATAGCAAAATTATGCCCAAACGTATTTGAGGCTGGTTAACATACTGCTTCCTGGTATAGTTACTTCTAAAATACTGAATAGCATTTTTTAGAGGTTCTCGAATGTTTGTTGCACCACAGGGTCGCTGAGATTTATCTCCTATAAATTTTTTCTCTAACTCTGATAGCTCTGTATCCAGAAATTTTCTATTTGAAACCGAAAATTTTTGACTGATAGTATTAATCTCTACTGGCGGAGGAAGATAGCCACCACCACAGCTAGAACCATTTTCAGCAAAAGGTAGAATAGCTATTTCTGTCGGTAAATTTTTAGTTTCTATTGACTTAATAAAAGACCTAATAGCCTTAATAGCAGCCATTCCACGAACCTGATTATTAGCATCCGGGTCATTCATACTACCACTCATATCCAAGAGAATAATAATTCGGCTAGGATCTGGTGTAACAGCATCAGGTTTTCTCAAAGTGAAACCTTCTACAGCTTTGCCATCAGCTTTGATAGTGAAATCCTTTTCATCTAGCTGTTGTGAAACTGGCTCGTTGTTTTCATCTATAACTTTGATACGGGCAATCACTTCTAAGCCTCTGCCTAAGTTTTGGTCATAAACACGAGAAATTAAAACAGACTTGGCATAACTTGGTTCTATCCAGCTTAAACCGATGATAGTTAGTAAGGCTACCCGACTAAGCTTCAGGGTCGAGAAATCTGTCATAAAAAACAAACCTCACATATTTTCTTTTAGTTGTATTAATACATTGCAGTGTAATAATTTGATTGTGTAATAGCTCGATTTCCTGCTCTTCTAAATCATCTTCTGGATTACTACAAGGTGCTATAAATATTTGCCGATTCCTGTAAATTAAATTATTTTTACCACAAGGACTTATCCAAGCTTTACGATTTCTAATAGTAATTTTTGCACTTTCTGGCGGCAAATCACTCACGTAAATATTAGCTGTTTCTCCTGAGCCGATCAATACTTCTTTGCTATCAGTTAACTGGATTGATAATCCTTCTTCAATTTTGCGATTGCGGCTATCATTTGTAAATTTTAAATTACCGTTAATTTTATCTGCTGCATTTTTTGTAAAACTACTACGAGTTGGTTCAAAACCTGCTCCTGCTCTCAAAGCTATCTGATAACTGGGAGAAGAGGTGAAGCTTAATGCTACTCCCAGAACTCCGCCAAGTATAATGAAACTAACAATATCTTGTTTTGGGTAAATTTCAGATAAAAAGAAGGCTACAATACTACCTACTGTTCCGATAATCAAACTGTTACGTAGCCGCTCTTTAACTCGCCTGAAATCAGGTTTTTCTCTAATTAATATACGCAAGCACCAGCTTAAACCTTCAGCTAGTCCAACAGTTAGTCCAATTAATATCCAATCAAGAAAACGAATAAAGAAAGCTGGTGCGGGGATGATGATTTTGATAACGGTACTAATTCCAGTTGAAAGTAATCCAGAAATTATACCTAAAATTAGGGCTATTAATAAAGGCGATCGCAGTACTCGTAAAGCTGCTTTAATTCGAGTAGGTTGACTCAAAAATGCCTCAGCCATAACCATGAATAAGGCTAGAAAAGAAGAAATAATTGTCAGCTTAACTAATTGTGGATATTCTAAAAAAAAAGTAAAGTTACTCGCTGACCAAATAGGTTGGAGATCGAAAAGCAAAAATTGACTAACACTCCAACCCAGAATTACTCCTATAATGCCAAACCAAAAATATAGATAATTACGCATACTTTATCGTTTTTTAGGTAAACTAATTAAATTAATGGCATTTATTTTTAACTTTATCTATTTCTATTTAAAATTAACGATAAGATAATACATATTGTCAATGCTACAAGAGATAAAATACATAAAAAACATAATATTATAAATACTGGATCATCAATATTTATTTGATAAATAAAATAATATATGAAATATATAATTAATAATAAAATAAAAGCGATTAAAGCAATTACAGTAATAAATTCAAGAACCGTATTATCTTGACGTATCTTACGTCTAGGGTTGGAAGTAACTTGTTGTCTAACTTTATTTTTCGAGGGTTGAGCCTGTAAATATCTAACTTGCACCTGTTGTCTTCGCTCGTTTATTCGGCGAGGCTTAAATCTGTTGAATTTATCTTTTAGAGTGGGTTTTCTCTTTAAAGAAGAGACAAAATCAGGATAATTTTTTATATAGTTAGTACTAATTTGATCGTATAATTGTGCTGAAATATTACCATTAATATTATTGTAAATTTCAGCTTTGATAATGCTAATTTTAGGCAGTTGACTCCTCTGCATTATTTTGATTACTAATTGATATCCCTGATTATATCTTTTTCGATAATTTACTTGTTTAAGGTTATTGAAAAACTTAGTTCTGGATAAATCTTCTGTTGGATTTAAATTATCTTCTTCTGAAGAACTAAAATTTATAATTAAGTACTGTTCTAAAGACTTACTTAAGGCATTTGCCCACATTATCTGTTGATTAAAAAATTTATCTATGATTAAACCTGTAGAAAATATTTTTATTAAAACTTTATTCCAAAATGGAAGACTAATTTTATTTTCAACTAATGAATTTATAACATACCAAACTCCTTCTTCTAAGGATTGATTAATTTCTGGCTTTAGTATAGTCCGTAGATATGTTTGACAACTTATAAAATTATCCCATAAATTCTCATTACTGTATACTAATTGTTGTAATAAATCAAGGGTTTTTTCTGGAATAATTATAGATTGGAGTGTTAATAAATAAATAATATTTTTTTCTTCAGCACAATCATTAAAAATTGGCTCAAATAAATTTTGCCAACTTTGATAATTATAATTATTAATTATTGCTTGTTTCAAGATTTTTTGGTTTTCAAGAGTTAATGTTCCATTATTCTTAAAATTTATTAAAGCAGATTTTAATGTTATCTTATTGGGTATTATTTCTATTTTTTCAGGAGTATCTTGATGTGTTTGAGGAAAATTAACAATATTCTCTTCAGAGATGTTGTTGTGATAATATTCTTCTGTTGCTGCCTGAATTAAAGTAAAAAGTTCGGGTCTTTTTAAAGAATGTATATTAAATGCCCAAGCAGGGTTAATCTGATTTTGATTTGCTAGTTGCAAGCAAGTAGACCAAATTTGCAATAACTTATTCAGAGAATTATCAATTCCTGGTTGGAGTAAGTAAAGATGAGGGTAGCCAGTAGGTCTGACACCATCCAAATTATTTACGTTAGGTAAATCTTCGCTTTTTATTGGAGAAAAATTATAAACTTGTCCTGGATCGTTATCAGAGATATCAAAAGTTATTTTATTTGCTGACCACCATGCTATTAATGTTGCCATTGCATCATAATCAGGTGATTCTTGGCAACAAAAGTATCGCTGAACTGGAAATATGCGAGAACTAAAATCGAGTGCAAATGTGATGACTGCAAGAACAGACCAATCATCAACTATTCTGCCAACTAAAGCTATGCCTGAAGTGAATTCTTCATTGAATCTCTGAGTACCGATCGCTCCATATTCTTCAGATGATAAAATAGACATACGATGGATATCTACAAATTGATTTCCATCAAAAGCTTGCTCTTGTATAGCTTGAATTATTGCTTCAGGTATTTCGTTATCCTTAAAAGTAATGCCAACATATTTTGGACCATAAAATCCAGTAGAAACCCAACTTTCACCTTGAAGTTTATAAGTGAAACCTCTCCGAAATTCATAGATTTCAATTTGTTCTTCGGTCATAGTTTTTAATTAATTAAACTGTGTTCAAAAAGAAGGATTTTTCCATTTATTTCCTGTTGCTATCCAATACAAGGGGTTAATCAAACCGTGGGGTAACCAAGAATCCCGATTGTTTAGTACAGCACTTCCATTACCTTGTGTATAGCGGTTGGGACGTGGGTCGTTATGGCCTAATACCCCGAAAGAGGATAGGGCAAAAAAACTAACATTGCTTTGGGGAATCAGACTAGGTTTTCGTAAAAACTCTGTAGTTTTCGGGAGACGAACTTTGAATAAATCTCTTTCTGGTTCCCATCGACTAGGCCAAAGTTCTCCTCGTTCGCATTTACTCATCACTATAGCCAAGCGCAGATCTCGCAAAATATCTTTTTGTTTTGCTTCGCGGATAAGTATTTGAAGAATATCTTGATATTCAGAATCAATATCATCAGCATCTAAGTTCGTCAAACTAAAATCAGGCAACATGATAATCCATCCAGTCGCAGCATTCATGCAATCTCTCAAGTAGCTTTTTAGCCTGGGTGGTTGAGGATATTGAAGTAGATCTTGAAAAAATTCACCTCCATAATCTTTTGCAGTTAATATTATTTTTAGAGGGTTGCTTCTCAAGTAATTTGATACTTCAATTAAAAATTTATATTCTGGCAGATGAGATGGATCAATTGCTAAATCAGTAGGAAGTAGTGGAGTCTGATTCATCCATTGACTTTTACCATCTTGTTCTAAAGCGATCGCATCATCTGATTGAGCAGTAACAGTTACTAATTTGTGATTGGGATTTTGACTTTTTAGTAAAAGTGCAAGGGCTGATAGATAAGTTGTTTTCCCCGAAGCTTGTGGCCCAAGAACATAAATCTTCTTGATATCTTGAACTGTTCTTTTTTTCGGTGATGTTAGTGTTGGTTTTGTGGTTTTGACCGTAGACATCAGTTCTACTCCAATTATTTTTTGTTTAATTATTTCAAATATGTACCAATATATATCCAGGGTAGTTCTAATAAAATTCTTTTGTAATATGTAGTTACGAATAACTGAACTGGGATACGCCTCTTCATATCAAATGTGTCAATTAATTCTGCAACTTCTACAAAAGACTGTTGCAATATACGTTCCTTATGTTCATACCATTTAATTTTTTGCAGTGTAGAATTTTTTTGATAAAGTTCACATTCTCTGACGACATCACAAAACAAGTCTGCCATATTTAAACAAAATAAAATATGGTCTGTTTTCTGACAATGCTTTTCCAAAAAATCAAACCATTCTTGAAAACGATTTTTCCATTGTTGTCGGCTACGAAACCGAGTATCTTTTTTATTAAAATTAGTTTTCCCTGCTACAAGTTCTAGTAACTCTTCTTCGAGCATCTGCCGATGTGGAGCAAGAATAATCATTAAAACCTTGGCATTTTCCAAACTTTCTAAAGTGTCTTTCCAATCGTTATGATTTTGGGTTTGCCAGATTGAATTTGGTCTCCATGCTTCTCCAGCTGTATCAATCCAGTTAACATTAAACTCTTTGAAATATCCGAACAGGTTAACTTTTACTTGTAAATTAGTATTGTATGTATTATCAGTAGGGATGATATTTCCATTGTTTGTAAATTTTTTTTGTAAATCTGTAATAGACGGTGAAATTACTTGGACATTTCCGTTTTTAGATTTTGCTAACTCCAACATCAAAGTTGTTTTCCCAACCCCTTGATCGCCAATCACAATCACTGACATAATTACCTAATTGACTCTAAAATAATACCAACTACTTCAAGTATTAAGCACCATACACCCAATCAATACTTACTTGTTTGACTGAGTTATCCAACTGTTTAAGTAGTTGAGGATGACGAAATAGAAGAAAAATGCAAAATTCAAAATCAAGAGTCTGGGGCATTGACACCCGCTACTAATTGTTCGCCCTTGGCGGGGGAAACAAGCTATAAAAATGGGTTTAAAACCCAGTTATTTATATGCTAGTCGGACTCCAATACCCAACTTAATTCTGATAACTGATGCCAATATTGCTGTTTTAATAAAATACAATTAGATGAAACTAAAAAGTCTGTCTTATCTGCTTTTTGCCTCCTGCATAGCTGCATTTTTTGTTATTAAGTTTCAAGTTTTTACAATTGCAAGTCCGTCCTAGCCTCAAACACACCATAGCCTGAAACGAAAATAGGCATTCAGCTAGGTTTCAAGTTAAAAGTCAGGAACGCAATTGTTTCAGTAAATTGCTAAGCAGTAATTTTTATTGATGTTTAATTAAACCCAATCGCAGATAAATTATGCATAGCCGATGGTTTATAGTATACACGTAAGTATATACTACAACATTCATAAAAAGTATGCAAGGAGTAATATCAGTGTTACCTAAGTAGCTAGGCGCAAATAAATTAAAGTTTGTAGTAAGGACTAGTCCTAATAATCCTGAATCAGCGATGAATCGCTCACTACAGACTGAGATTTTATATTGAATTATGCCTATTTCGTTATTGCTAATATTTGTATACAGTAGTGTTGTTGCTTGATAACAAAATGTGACTAAATTTCTAGAGGAGTATCGCGGTATCCTAGAGAAATTTGTCTAATCCATTGGTGGAGAATTCTGTCGATCTCGGAATTTTTTACTTGTATTTGCAGTCCATCTTGAAGAGCTGCTGCAAATTTTTGATGTTGGTATCCGTCGAAGTCTCTAAAGAAGCATTCAGGGTTATCCTCGTAAAACTCTTCTAAGTCGATTGAATACTGCCAAGTTTTTGCCTTAGGACTGACTATTCTCAGTGTCAGGGTATATGGAGTTGTCAATGAGGAATATGCTTGGTCAAAAAATACTGTTGTCCCACCCGAAATAACTTTTAAAGCCAGGGCCCAAGATTCAACAGCCCAGATAGCAGCATCATCAGCTAGAGCTTGGCTGTCCTTTACCCGCTTTACCAGTCGCCCTAGTAATAATTCAGAGGGGACATTGTTTTGGTATGTAAGCAGGTCAACCACTACTTGCTCTTTGAGTGCGCTAATCAGTGCCGAAATTTCGCGGCGGTGTTCTCCACAGACATCTCGCAGCATTGCTTCACAGCGCTTCGGGTCACTCCAGAGATAATCACCATATTTTTCAATTAGTTCAGAAAGCTTTTGGCGAGACAAATTATTCATTCAGTAAGTTCTCCATTTGATACTCCCCCCGACTGAAGAAATTTCGCCTTAGGTTGGTGCTTTACTATACTTAGCGACCAAACTAGCTAAAAGTGCCAAATCAATTGGTTTAGAAATATAATCATTTACTCCAGCGGCTAGACAAGTTTCGCGATCGCCTTTCATTGCCATTGCTGTTTGGGCAATCACTGGAATATTCTGATACTGGGGATTTTCTCGTAGTTCCTGCACCAACTTCAGACCATTTCCATCTGGCAGGTAAACATCCATCAAAATTACTGCTGGCTCTAGTTGTGTTAAAGCTTCCCACATTTTTGCAGCACTCTTAACCCAAGTCACCTGATATCCCAATTTAGATAGATAAATTTGCATCAAATCACCATTGGGTAAATCATTTTCAACCAGCAATATCTCAGCAGACGAACTAGGAATAACGGGCAAAGCAGATAAAGAACATTTTACTTCCCCTGCTTCCCCTGCTTCCCCTGCTCCCCCTGCTTCTTCTGCCTCCCTTGCTTCCTTCAGGGGAAGCACCAGGGTAAAACGTGAACCGCGATTTAGTTCAGATTCCACTTTCACCAAACCACCGTGAATTTCCGCGAGTTTGCGAGTCACTGCTAGACCCAAACCAGTACCTTCAACACCTGCTACAGCGTTGGCAATTTGGAAATAGGGATGAAACAGTAGAGCTTGGTCATCTTGGGATATACCAGTGCCAGTATCCCAAACTGTAAAATGCACAAATACACCTTTGCAAGCAACCTGTAAGCCAACACTGCCTTTGCTGGTGAACTTTAAAGCGTTGAAGAGTAAATTCAACAGCATTTGCTTGAGTCGTAATGGGTCGGCTACTAAAGTTGTAATATCAGGGTCAAGTTCTAGAACTAGTTTCAAACCCTTATTAGCGGCTTTTTCCTTCACCAGTGCCAAAACATTGCTACACAGCAGTGGCACATCTACTGTTTCCCACTGTACTTCTAGTTGGTTAGCTTCAATTTTAGAGAGATCTAAAATATCATTAATCAGAGCTAGCAAGTGCTTGCCGCTAGACTGAATGATATTTAAATACTCTTGTTGACGTTCTTTACTGGGTTCGTAACCTTGAGCTAACAGCAAATGGGTAAACCCGATAATCGAACTTAGCGGTGTACGAATTTCGTGACTGGTGTTTGCTAAAAACTGATTTTTCAGTTGATTAGTACGCTCCAATTCTTGATTAGAGCTACTTAGCTTTTCATACCGTTGCTGCCAAGATAGTATGTGTCTGAGTTGGAGCAAAGCTGTATTACACTGCTTTGCAGACCTGGCCATTAATTGCGATCTGAGCTGAGCTTGCGATTTTATGAGTGGGTCAGAATCAGACCCTAGTGCTGCTGTGGCGATAAGTAGCCAGCCGATGACGCCACCAGAATCATCAGTTAACCGCCAAGCATTCGGCGTTTGTTGATTTTCAAGCTCCTGCAAATCTTTGATTTCTATGGTCTGTTGCAATCTCAATGGCAGCTTTTTTTCTGCTGTCACCGTTACTTCCAACAGTAGATCTTGTGAGCCGGAAAATGGGGAACGAGAAACATAGCAAACTGTAGCAAATGTTTGGTGTGGCTCAAGCAGAGCAACGCCTACGGCAAACTGCACGAACGCCACATGGCTGGTGTCCACAGCAGTGCTAATCTGGTTGACCACAGTTTGGAAAATTTCTGCTTCTGCGGCTAGTGACTGTGAGACAGTATTACAAGCAGAAAGCAGGCAATCATTAAGGCGACTTTGCAACTGGTTTAAACTTTTCTCCAGCCACAAATCGGCGCGAACTTGTTGAATTGTTGTCAAAAGTTTTGGCGTTGCATCTATCTGTGAGTTGTGTTCTGGTAAGCTTGAATACTGCTGCATGGTCAACTAGACCGCTGAACAAGTTTAGCTTTGCATAAAAATCCAAATAGGATTCTATGTTATGTGGGCGGGCAATCCTTTTTTATTTATAAACCATAACTTATGGTGTCGGGTTTAGCACCTAAACCAAAAAAAATATTGTATGAAGGACTGATTTCAAAATTTTTTCTGGCAACTTCAAACTATGGATATACAATTCGCCCAACTAATCGTCAATGGAATTGCAGTGGGGAGCATTATTGCTCTAGCCGCAGTTGGACTCACACTGACCTATGGAATTTTACGTCTATCTAATTTTGCTCATGGTGACTTTCTCACTTTAGGAGCCTATCTAACTTGGCTAATCAATACCATTGGAGTCAATATTTGGCTATCAATGATCCTTGCAGCAGGAGGAACAGTAGCAGCAATGCTGCTATCAGAAAAGTTACTCTGGTCAAGGATGCGCTCTATTCGCGCTACTTCCACCACGCTGATTATTATTTCTATCGGACTTGCCTTATTTCTTCGCAATGGAATTATTTTTATCTGGGGTGGCAAAAATCAAAATTACGATTTACCTGTTACGCCAGCTTTAGACATCTTCGGCTTGAAAGTGCCGCAAAATCAATTATTAGTATTGGGGTTGGCAGTACTAGCAATTTTGGGGCTGCACTATCTCCTGCAAAACACCAAAATTGGTAAAGCTATGCGAGCAGTTGCTGACGATTTAGACTTAGCCAGGGTTTCCGGTATCAATGTTGACCGAGTAATTTTCTGGACTTGGCTAATCGCTGGTACTCTTACATCCTTGGGTGGAAGTATGTATGGGTTAATTACAGCTGTGCGCCCGAACATGGGATGGTTCTTAATTTTACCATTATTTGCTTCAGTAATTTTGGGAGGGATTGGCAACCCCTACGGTGCGATCGCCGCAGCTTTTATCATTGGCATTGTCCAAGAAATCAGCACTCCTTGGCTGGGTTCTCAATATAAACAAGGTGTAGCACTGTTGATTATGATTTTGGTGCTACTCATTCGTCCCAAAGGTTTATTTAAAGGCACGATTTGAGCAGCACCGCTCCACTTCTAACTACTCAATAATGTGGAAATAATAAGCTGCTACCAAGAAATTGATCGCTAACAAGAACAGTGCCCAGCCTGTGCGATAGGCGTAGGGAGGTTTAGCTCCACTGTCGGCAACTGCGGAATTCTTAGCTTTAGCAGTCATAATGCGGTTCTCCTAATGTCAGGACTTTTTAAGAAATACCAAATTATGTGTACCAATCCCTCAACTTCTTTAGAAATATTTGAAGTTGGGCATTGGGCAGAAGAGGCAGAAGAGGCAGAAGAGGCAGAGGGGCAGGGAGCAGGGAGCAGAGGGGAAAGAGATAATTTTTTATTCTCCCCTGCCCCCTGCTCCCCCGCTTAACTCCCTACTCCCTCCTCTCCCGCATGGTAAGAACTACGAACCAAAGGCCCGGAACGGACGTGGCTGAATCCCATTTGCCGTGCTAAGGAGCCGAGTTGATCGAATTCTTCTGGAGTCCAATATTTTTGGACTGGTAGATGTTCTAAAGAGGGGCGCATATACTGGCCGATAGTCAAGCGATCGCAATCCACAGCCCTTAAATCAGCCATTGCTTGGACGACTTCATCGGTGGTTTCTCCGTGTCCCAGCATCAAACCTGATTTGGTGGGAATTGTCGAATCCAGTTCTTTGACCATAGCCAACACCCTTAGGGAGCGATCATACTTGGCTCCCCGGCGCACTGGTCCAGTTAACCGTCGCACTGTCTCAATGTTGTGGTTGAAACAAGCTGGTTTGGCTTCGACAATCATCGCTATGCGCTGGCGTTGACCCGACTCTCCAACGCCACTTGCTCCACTTGGGGAAACCCCAAGATCGTAGTGGCTCCTCCCCGCACCACCCCAAAAATCTGGGGTCAGGACTTCAATTTGAGTTTCTGGATTGAATTGGCGGATAGTCGCGATCGTCTTCACAAAATGCCCTGCACCTTGATCGGGCAAATCATCACGAGCTACAGAAGTCAACACCACATAATGTAATCCTAACAGCTGCACCGCCTCGGCTACCTTTTGTGGTTCCTCTAAATCAATAGGCATCGGTGCATGACCTTTATCCACTTGACAGAAAGCACAAGAGCGTGTGCAGGTAGGCCCCATGAGTAAAAAAGTTGCGGTTTTTTGGGTGTAGCACTCTCCCCGGTTGGGACAACGCCCTTCTTCGCAAATCGTGTGAATTTGCCGCTGTTTAATAATGCGTTGTACGGTAGAGATTTCGCTGGCTTTGCCAATGGGGCGACGTAGCCAGCTAGGCATTGCCATAATTTCAGACTTGAGTTCGGCTTTTTCTGACGAAATCATCTAAAAATCTCCGAGAGTATCGAAACGGCGTATCTTTGTAAGATGCGGATGTGCAGTGAGGCGGAATCAAGAATTCTTTGTCTACCCCTATCCCTTATGCCTTAGATCGAGGCTAAAGCTTTAAATATCACAATGACACAAATTTAAAACAAGACAAGCAAAAGTTTTGCAAGACACGTCTAGTAGTGTCATTTATACCGAAATATACTATCCCCCAATTCATAGATATTTTGTATATAGTGGGAGAATTCTCAAGGACAATCGGCAAAGCCGCTATTTACACTTAAAGTTTCTGTTAGAGCAAACAGTCGTGGCAAGCAATAAAATTTTAGTTATCGATGACACTACAGTTGTCAGGGTAAAAGTACGAGAAATGTTGCCTCCGGGCAATTTTGAGGTACTGGAAGCAAAAGACGGTGTGGAAGGACTAAATTTCATCCTTCAGGAAAAACTCAGCCTAATTATGCTGGATTTCCTGTTGCCTAAAATGAGTGGCTGGGAAGTTTTCCAGCAAGTTCAAGCCCACCCAGAGTTAAGAAAAATTCCTTTGGTGATCATGTCTGGTCGCAAAGAAGAAGTGACCGAGAAAATCTCAGAACCCTTTGAATATTTTGAATTTCTTGGCAAGCCTTTCGATCAGAAGCAACTAATTGGCGCAATTAAGTTAGCTATGACAAAAGCGAAACAACCACGCCCAGAACTAGTTGCAGTGGGAGCAGGCGCCACTAAAAATGGTACTGTTACAACCTCCAGTGTCACAAGTGCTACGGTAGCAACTTCTAGTGAGCCAAATACCTTAGTAACAACCCCACCTCCTGTAAATACTACAATACCAACCTCTAGTTCCCCAGGAGTCTCCCAGGCGGAAATTGAGGCGTTGAACGATAAAATTGCGAAAATGCAAGCAGAAATAGAGGGTTTAAAGAAACAGCTAACTCAAGTTGTGACTTTTATTAAACAAAAAATCAAATAAGCTAAAACACATTTAAATTGCATAACTACTTCATCTGGCTGTTCTTTGTCATTAGTCATTGGTCATTTGCTTTAGACAAAGGACAAATGACAGTCTTAACCAGAGAATACGCAACTTGGACACAAATTAGCTTAAAATTTGCGATCGCTATTATCCTCTGCACCTCCAATTACAAATTAATAATTACTAATTACTTGGTCAGGGTGGGAGGATATTATTAACCTCAGTTGCTAGTCTAGCAAAACATTCCTAGACCCATTAAACCTGCCATACTTTACTCTTGAGAACAATAGTATGGCAGGTTTTTTGTTATTTGTGCTGATTGACAAAAAGACAAATAGACGTTTTAACGTAATAACTAACACGCCAAAATAACCCAAAAAATAAAAGTATTTTTGGTATAAAAAAATAAAAATATAGTTGCTAATTTAATGGTTTTATCGAAAAGGTAACATTTATAAAAATATAAAACCTGGAATATAATCTTTACTGAAAATTCAATTTTCCCATAAAAATTGAACAATAATTTTTACGATCTATTGATAACGATAGTCTACATAGGGGAATACTAAGCCATAGAAACAAAAATTATGAATATAGATTGCAATGTCAATATTACTAGATACACTATATGCGTTTCCTGGCTATAGGATAACTGAGCAAATCTACTCAGGCAGTAAAACCCTAGTTTATCGAGGTATTAGAGAACAAGACCAAAAATCAGTCGTCCTGAAATTGATGCGGAATGAATATCCGACATTTGCCGAAATTGCTCAGTTTCGCAATCAATATATCATCACTAAAAATATCGATATTCCTGGTATCGTTAAACCCTATAGTTTAGATAATTACCGTAACAGCTACATCTTAGTGATGGAAGATTTTGGCGGTATTTCCCTGCAAAAATGGCGACTGGACGACAAGGATAAAAAAGAAAATAAAATTTACCTAGATGAGTTTTTCGACATTGCTATTAAAATTGCATCTATTCTTGAAGAACTGCACCGCGATCGCATTATTCACAAAGATATTAAACCTGCTAATATCTTGATTAACCCAACCACGGGTGAGATAAAAATTATTGACTTTAGTATTGCCACACTCCTGCCAAGAGAAAGTCAATTTCTGATAAATCCTAACGTTTTAGAAGGTACTCTCGCTTATATTTCCCCAGAACAAACTGGTAGGATGAACCGAGGTATTGACTACCGCACTGATTTTTATTCCCTTGGTGCCACCTTCTTTGAACTCCTCACCGGACAGTTACCCTTCACCAGCAAAGATCCGATGGAGTTAGTTTACTCTCACATTGCTAAACAACCGCTAAAAGCTAGCCGAATTAACTCAAATATTCCAGCAATTTTGTCTGATATTATCAGCAGGCTGATGGCCAAAAATGCAGAGGAACGCTATCAAAGTGGATTGGGGTTAAAGCATGATTTGGAAGTGTGTCAAAAGCAGTGGCAAGAGACAGGAAATATTGCACCTTTTGGACTAGGCAACCGCGACATTTCAGACCGTTTTGTAATCCCTGAAAAACTCTATGGTCGGCAAAATGAAGTTGAAACCCTACTAGCTGCTTTTGAGCGAGTTGCTAACCCCCTTGAATCCCGCAGCAGATGTTACCCTACGGATTCTGCATTGGCACAGTCTCCCATAGAGAAGGAGTACAAGTCAGCAGAATTACTTGCTTTGAGCCAGGAAACCTCTTCAACGCAATGGCTCCCCAAGCCACTGCCTCCCCTTACTCACAGAGGGGTAGAAATGATATTAGTCGCGGGTTTCTCTGGAATTGGCAAAACTGCTGTAGTCAACGAAGTCCACAAACCCATCCTGCGCCAGCGGAGTTACTTCATCAAAGGAAAATTCGATCAGTTTCAACGTGATATTCCTTTATCAGGATTGGTGCAAGCTTTTCGAGACTTAATCGGACAACTGCTCTCAGAAACTGATGCCCAAATTCAACAATGGAAAGCCAAGATTCTGCGAGAATTAGGTACACAAATTCAGGTAATTATTGATGTAATTCCTGAACTCGAACAGATTATTGGCAAGCAACTTCCGGTTACAGAACTTTCTGGCAGTGCCGCCCAAAATCGTTTTAATTTATTGTTCCAAAAATTCATTCAAATTTTTACCACAAAAGAACATCCCCTCGTTATCTTTCTCGATGACTTACAATGGGCAGATACAGCTTCTTTAAAATTAATTCAGTTATTAATGTGTGAAAATACGTTATCTAATATTTCAGAAGAGACAGAAAAAATAACTGAAATTAAAAGAGGCTTATTATTAATTGGTTCCTATCGAGATAATGAAGTGTCAAAAGCACATCCACTCTATTTGACACTGCAAGAGATTGAACAAGCAGGAGCAAGTATTAGTACTATTACCCTAGCACCTTTGAATCAGGGTGATTTAAATCATTTAATCGCTGACACGCTTCATTGTCCGGAATTAGTTGCTGTTTCTTTGACTCAGATGGTGTTTGCCAAAACTAAAGGTAACCCTTTCTTTTCTATTCAATTCCTCAAGTCTTTATACGAGGAAGGGCTAATTGCATTAAACTTCGATCTTGGTTATTGGCAGTATGATATTTGCAAAATCAAAGAATTAGCTCTTACAGATGATGTAGTAGAATTTATCGCAATTCAGATAGAAAAACTGCCGATAAATACCCAAAAAGTCTTAAAACTTGCTGCTTGTGTTGGCAACCAATTTGACTTAAAAAGTTTAGCGATCGTCCATGAAAAATCTGTAGTAGATACAGCATCAGATTTGTGGCAAGCATTACTTGATGGATTAATTTTACCACATACAGAAAATTACAACATTTGCCCGGTCGATAATAATAAAGAGTTAATTATTGCAGCAATAGAATCTACACAATTTGCAAGTCTGAATTTACAAATACCTAAATATAAATTCGTACACGATCGCGTACAGCAAGCTGCTTATTCTTTAATTCCTGAAGAGCAAAAAAAGCCAATTCATTTAAAAATTGGACTACTGTTGTTGAGCAATATTCCAGTTGCAGAACAGGAAGAAAAGATTTTTGAGCTTGTTAATCAACTGAATATTGCGGTGGAATTTATCTCCCATCAAGCTAAGCGAAATGAACTCGCCCAAATGAATTTAATTGCTGGACGTAAAGCTTTAGCATCAACAGCTTATCCAGCTGCGGTTAAATATTTAACTATCGGTATCCAACTACTAGCAGCTGATAGTTGGGAAACAAAACATCATCTCACCCTAGCTTTATATGAGAGTGCGACAGAGGCCGCATATTTAGCTGGGAACTTTGAACAGATGGAGCAATTAGCAGAGGTGGTGCTGGTACGTAAACCACTGCTAGAAAAAATAAAAGTTTATCAAATCAAAATTCAAGCTTACGGAGCGCAGAACCAAGCACTGGAGGCCGTAAATACTGCACTCAGATTTTTGAAACTTTTGGGAGTGGAATTTCCTGAACACCCAAGTGAGTCTGATATTCAGTTAGCAATGGCAGAATTAGCATCAAATCTCAACAGCAGACATATTCAGGAATTAATTAATCTACCGGAAATGATAGATGCTCAGCAAATAGCAGTGATGCGTATTCTATCAACTATTATCGCTATTAGTTATTTAGTTACGCCGCAACTGTTTCCGCTGATTTTTCTCAAACAAATCAATCTATCAGTTAAATATGGTAATACTTCCCTGTCTGCTTCTGCTTATGTGAATTATGGGTTAGTACTCACTGGGGTAGTGGGAGATATTGAGTCTGCCTATCAATTTGGCAAACTGGGTATAACTTTAGTGGATAAGTTGAATGCTAAAGAAGTCAAAGCCAAGATCATTCTCGCATTTAATACAACTATTAGGCATTGGAAGGAACATACTAGGCAAATATTAAAACCTTTGCTGGATGGTTATGCTATTGGAATAGAAACAGGAGATTTAGAATACGCAGCCTATTGTCTTAATGCTTATTCCTATTCTGCATATTTTGTTGGTCGAGAACTGACAGAACTAGAGCGAGAGATGGCAACCTACAGTAATGCGATCGCTCAAATCAAGCAAAAAATAGTATTTAACTGGATTAGTATCCACCGACAAAGCGTTTTAAATTTGCTAGGGAATGTAGCAAACCCTTGTTATTTAATTGGGGAAGCTTACAACGAAGAAAAAATGCTGCCGCTTTACCTTGAAGCTAATGATGTAATGGGAATTTTCTATTTTTATGTTAGCAAAGTGCATCTTTGTTACCTCTTTGAAAAATACCATTTAGCTTTGGAAAATTCTACATTAGCAGAAAAATATTTAGATGGTGGAAGAGGGCAGTTGGTTACTCCTCTGCTCCACTTTTATGATTCACTAACACGACTAGCTTTATATGCTAATGCATCCGTTTTAGAACAAAATTCTATTATGGATAAGGTTCAAGTGAATCAAGAGAAAATGCACCAGTGGACACATCATGCCCCTATGAATTATTTACATAAATATTATCTTGTAGAGGCTGAACGGTGTCGGATTGGTGGTAAATATCTCGAAGCAATAGAATTTTACGATCGCGCTATTTCCCTGGCTAAAGAACATGAGTATCTTCATGAAGAAGCCCTCGCTCAAGAACTCACTGCCAAATTCTATCTAGAATGGGGCAAACATAAGATTGCCCAAAGCTACTTTACAGATGCTTACTATAGTTACGTTCGCTGGGGAGCATTAGCAAAAGTTGACGATTTAGTAAAACGCTATCCCCTATTACTCGCTCCTGTATTTCAGCAGGAAAAACTCAAACTAAATATCCATTCCAGCCAAGAAAGTACTTCTTTCAATAACACATCTCTATCTACTTTGAGTAATCAACAAACTGCCATCGGCTCAAAGACAAGTATTTCTGATTCTCTGGATTTAGCTACATTTATTAAAGCATCTCAAGCACTATCTGGGGAAATTGAGCTTGAGCGACTGCTTTCTACTTTAATGGAAGTTGCGATTGAGAATGCAGGAGCTTCTAAATGTGCTTTGATTTTAAGCGAAGATGATAGCTTAGCATTAACTATTACAGCAGTTTGTTCGAGTTCAAATTTTGAACATAGCTATACTGAGTTTCCATCAATTTCTTTAGAATCAAGCTACGATGTTCCCATTACTTTGATTAACTATGTTAAACGTTCCAGAGAAATATTAGTTATTGATGATGCAATGGCTGTTTCATTTTTAGCCGCTGATAGCTATATTATCTGTGAAGAACCCAAGAGTTTATTGTCTATACCGATTATCAATCAAGGAAAATTGATTGGAATTATTTATCTAGAAAATAATTTAACGACAGGAGCATTTACACGCGATCGCGTAGAAGTTCTGAAACTACTCACTACCCAAGCAGCAATATCCCTCAAGAATGCTATTCTCTACAAAAATTTAGCACAAGCTAAAGAAAGCTTGGAAAAATACAACCATACTCTAGAGCAAAAAGTCCAAGAAAGAACTCAGGAACTCAACCACAAAAATGAAAGATTACAACAAGCAATACAGGAATTAAAACGTACTCAAATTCAATTAATTCAAAGTGAAAAAATGTCTTCCTTAGGACAAATGATAGCGGGAATAGCGCATGAAATTAATAATCCCATTAATTTTATTCATGGAAACATTGCTCATGCCAGTGATTATGTCCAAAATTTGCTGGAATTGATAGCTGTTTATCAACAGGAATACCCTGATTCTTCGCCCATAGTTGAGGATAAATCTGAAGAAATCGACATAGATTTTTTAGCAGAAGACTTGCCAAAAATTCTAGATTCCATGAAGGTTGGCAGCTCACGTATCCGCAATATTGTTTTGGGCTTACGCAATTTTTCTCGCCTTGATGAATATGAGATGAAGCCTGTAGATATCCATGAAGGAATGGATAACACGTTGATGATTTTGCAGCATCGACTTAAGGATAAGAACGATTATCCGGAAATTCTAGTCATCAAAGAATATGGAAACCTCCCAGAAGTAACTTGTTATGCAGGTCAGCTGAATCAAGTATTTATGAATATTTTAAGTAATGCGATCGATGCTTTAGAAGAATCATACGTAAATGAGCAACATAGAAATTTCAGTGGAAGTTTAGGAGCATCAGAAGTTCAAGAACAAGTGAAAAATCATCATGCAAAAATTCGCATATCTACTCAACTAACAGATTCTAATTCAGTGGTGATTCGGATTGCCGATAACGGTTATGGTATGGCAGAATCCGTGCGGCAGAAAATTTTTGATCCATTTTTTACCACTAAGTCAGTTGGAAGTGGTACAGGCTTAGGGTTGTCGATTAGCTATCAAATTATTGTGGACAAACACAAGGGTAGTTTAACCTGTAATTCTGCACTAGGAGAAGGAACTGAGTTCGTGATTGAGATACCAATGCAATAAGGATAATTGGGCTTATCCTTTTTATGATTTAGCTAAAACAAAAATTCATCCCATGCCTGACTGCTAAGACAGCGTGGGATGAATTTTTGGGCGCTAAGGAGTCGTACCACGTCTCTATTGGACTGAATTAAGAAGCACTATAGTGTTCTAAGACACAGAGATACCTGCCATCTTCGCCAAAGACTCTTGAGGCACGCGGTGTCCTGTCATTACCATCTTGACTCCACGGGAAGGTGCAACAGTAAAGCCTCGGCGTTGAGGGCGCTCTCTTTGACAATCAACTAGCGCCAGCTGATAGTGTGACAACACCGTTGCTAATACTAGCTTCATTTGAAACATAGCCAAAGCCTCGCCAATACAACGGCGCACACCACCACCAAAGGGCAGAAATTCATAGGGAGAAAATTGCCGTTCTAAAAAGCGCTGTGGTTGAAACTCCTGTGGTTGGGGATATAAATCCTCACGCTGATGGATGAGATAAATACTCGCAAGCGTTACGGTTCCAGGTTCTAAACAATGCCCCAAGAGTTCAATAGGTTCTTGTACGACTCTAGGGAAAGAGGAAATAAAAGGAGGGTGAATTCGCAAAGTTTCGTTACAAACAGCTGTCAAATATGGCAGTCGGTAAATGCTCATGGGATCTGGGGAATCACCCAGAGTGTCCAGTTCTTCGAGCAATTTTTCACGAACTAAGGGCTTTTGGTGAATCCAATACAATCCCCAAGCGATCGCTGTTACTGTAGTTTCATATCCCGCAACCATTAGGGTCATCAACTGATCGCGCAACTCTCGATCCGTCATGAATTGACCAGTGTCATCCTGTGCTAACACCAGCATGGATAAGATATCTGTGCGTTCTGGATTCAGTTGCTGTCTATGTTCGGCAATTTCAGCATAAATCAATTCATCAATTTGCTGGCGATCGCGTAGAAATTTTCCCCAAGGACTCCAAGCTCCTAAATCCTTTTGCAAGAATGAGAAAAACAATAAACTAGAACTCAAAGGCGACCGAAAAATATCCAACATCTGCGGCAATAAATACTTAAGTTTTTCAAGTTTTTCTCCCTCATTCAAGCCGAAAACAACCTGTAAAATAACTTGTAGGGTTATCTCCTGTGTTAAGTTACGAGCCAAGAAGTGCTGATTTAGTGGCAACTGATTAAAAACTTTTGTACACAGACTACAAATCAGTTGACCATAAGCTCGCATTCGCTCTCCATGAAAAGCAGGCATCACAAGTTGTCGCTGTCGTTTGTGATAAGTACCTTCGAGTGACGTAACTGAATATTCCCCTACTAAGGGTTCTCCAATTTTGTTCATCTTGCCGACAGCTAGAAACTTTGTTTTATCATTAGTTAAAATTTCCTGGATTGCCTGGGGATGGTTTACAAACACCACAGTATCGCCAAAGCCAACTATTCTACCAGTGAAAATGTCAGGATATTGCTGAGCCGCTTTTTTCATGTAGCCGATAGGATCGATGACCCATTGCAGCTTTTGTAGCACAGAAGGGGTTTTAATAAGATTAGGTAATAACATTGAATTTTTTATCAGGTTAAGTCTAGCTCAAGAATTCACCACGTCATAATTTTGTGTTAGTTCCAGCCTTTCTATACTCTGATAGCGACTTGTCTGGGAATACCAATCATGGTTACTACGTATCCAGGCGTGCATTCCTGATATGTATTTTGCAAGTTCAGCATCTACTTCTTGTCCAAATGTGGGAAGAGATGCTTCTAAATCTATCATTGTTTGTATAGCGTTATTGTGCATTTCTACTACACGATAAATTGCCTGATTTATAGGAATCTGCTGTTTATAATGCAGTACCAATACTAAGTTATGAACATCACCACTCAACATTTCTCTAGACACAGAAAAAATATCATTACAACAGGCAATAATATGTCCTGTGAGAAATTGCAATTTGAGAATTATTTCATTTTTTCGTAAAAAATCGGGAATCGTCAAATTATGGCAAAATTCAGTCAATGTTAAAAAAGCATCCACACCTATACTTGATTTACGGGTCATGATATAGGTATCCACATCTGGTACAATTCCTTCTGCGCGGATGGTTGCTTCGTCAGTACATGCCTGTAACCATTCCTGAAAGCTAGTGATGAAATGATGGAACCATGTCAAACTTCGTCTTGCAAGAATCCTTTCTCTTAAGTTACTTAAAGCAAGAACAAGAGCTGTATCTTCGCTTGTAACTTCTGCCCCATTTAAGATTTCTAAATATCTCTGATTATAGAACTTTAAAATTTCAGGTTTTTTTCCTAAATCTGATAAATCACATTGATCGTCCCAAAGAAACACCCAGCTTAACCAATCATTTGCAATCTTAAGTTCTTCAAGATCGCTATCAGGATAGGCACATGCAGCTAATAAAAAGAAATTAGACTTACAAAATCGCTTATAAGTTGATTCATTCGCTAACAGATTGAAGCGGAGCACCCACTCAATACCGGACTGTTGTAAAACATCGACATAGCGATTGGTTTGGAGTGCAAATGGACAGTGTAAACTAGGAAAATTTAATTCTTCCATAGAAAAACTCTGAGCTAAATTTAATGGATAAATATCAATTAGAAGACGACAAAAGCAATAGGTTTTTTCAGCGTCTATGACATAGCTTTGTGAAAAAAATCACTGTAAAACCACGTTTTCCCAAGTATGAAATTCATACTGACCTCACTTTTTGCGATGCATAAATGTATTTTAATATTTCAATACTTACTTAGATGTTATTAAAAATTTTTGTAAAAATATAACCGTAATTATCTTGAATTATATTTTTTTGATAAAAATAGTTACATTTTTGTCTACTCATTATCAATACTGTTGACGAACTGAAGAAGTTAACATAAAGCATTGTGTTTACCCCTATTTATAAAAAAAAACAAGGGTAATAATGGCTAATTTAAGAAAAAAGGTATATTCAAATTTGATGAAAGCATCTGTAGCGATCGCCCTAGTAAAATATAAATAATTTGCTGTGAGAATGTTGCTGTTATCAGAATTTTTGGGAACTATAGAATTGTTACACCTGTAAATTTCTCTGTCAGTCCGTTAAGAAAATATAGGTGGCTTAGTTGCAATGCGAGGCTAATGATAAACAAGTAACAAGGAGTTAAATGAATTTAAATACATGAATTATATACAAAATATAAAAATATCTGATATTTCAGAAGAGAATTTAATTTTAGTAGTAGATGATACTACTACTAATTTAGAGATCGTTTTTCAAATATTAACTAATGCAGGCTTTGAAGTGGTCACAGAAGTTAATGGTGAAAAGGCACTGAAACAGGTTGAATCTAGACTACCTGATTTGATTTTGCTAGATGTAATGATGCCTAAAATAGATGGTTTTGAAACATGTAAAAAATTGAAAGAAAATTCAGAAACTTGTGATATTCCTGTAATTTTCATGACAGCAAATTCAGATACAGAGAGTAAAATCAAAGGTCTAAATATCGGTGCAGTTGACTATATTACAAAACCATTTCATGAGGAAGAACTATTAGCTAGAATTAAAACCCATCTGCAATTACGAAATCTCACAAAAACTTTAGAAAAACGAGTTTACCAAAGAACAGCAGCGTTATCTAAAGCACTAAAAGATTTGCAAGAATCTCAAATCCAGCTTGTACAGACAGAAAAAATGTCTGCCCTTGGTCAATTAGTTGCGGGCGTTGCTCATGAAATTAATAATCCAGTTGGTTTTATTCATGGTAATCTCGGTCACGCTTCGGTATATTTCCAAGCCATGACTAAGCTAATTGAGCTATATCAGCAGCATTATCCCGCTCCAGTTGCAGAAATTCAAGAAGAAATTGCAGCGATGGATTTACAGCATATGCTTTGGGATTTACCTAACTTAATTTCTTCGATGAAAGAAGGTGTACAACGGATTCGCAATATCAGTACTAGCCTAAGAAACTTTTCGAGAGCAGATAGCGATCGCAAAGTTTATTGCAACATTCATGATGGTATTGATAGTACAATTATGATCCTTAAGCACCGATTGAAAGCATCAGAATCTCGCCCCAATATTGAGATTATAAAAAATTATGATATTTTCCCAGAAATAGAATGCTTCAGTGGGCAATTAAATCAGGTATTTATGAATATATTAGCTAATGCTATTGATGCTTTAGAAGAATCTAATTTAGGTCGCACTTATGTTGAAATTGAGGCTAATCCCAATCAAATTTGGATTGAAACCAGCTTAACTGAAGATAATAATTATGCGTTGATTCAGATTAAAGATAATGGCGTGGGGATGTCGGCTGAAGTCCAACATAAAATATTTGACCACTTATTCACCACCAAACCTGTAGGTCAAGGTACAGGTTTAGGACTATCTATTGCTCGTCAAATTGTTGTTGACAAACATGGAGGAACTCTGGAAGTAAATTCAGCACCAGGACAAGGTTCGGAATTTATCATTAAGCTTCCCATTTAAATAAAATTTAAACAAAAATCAGCAAATATTCCTGAAAATTTGGGTACTATAGGAATCCGATTTGATTCCTGAATCACTCATAGAGAGAGTGAACAGCTAAAAATGAATAAAGGTGTACCTAGCTTCGCAAAATCAAGTATGAGTTCTATATAATTCTGTACGAAAAGAATTGTCTATATATCAATATATGTTCAAAGCAGTAGTAGGTCATAGTAACGATCCCGATTCTCTATCAGCAGTTGAAGAAGTTATTCAACAATGTATTACTTCTCTTGCTGGAGATATTCCACAAGCTGGAATTCTTTTTGCTGCAATTGACTTCGAGCATTCCCTGATTTTGCAGCAAATTCATCACGCTTTTGGCGGGATTGAGTTAATTGGTGGAACAACAGATGGCGAAATTTCTTCAGTCCTAGAGTTTCAGCAAGACTCAATTACTTTGATGTTGTTTTGCTCAGACGAAGTAGAAATTCATGCAGGGGTTGGGCGCAAAATTTCAGCCGATACAATTACTGCAACCAAACAAGCTGTAGAACAAGCCAAAGCAAAAACTACAGCAGCACCAAGCCTATGTTTAACTCAGCCAGAGAGTCTGACAACTAGTGGTGTCTCTATATTAAATGGGTTAAAGCTAGCTCTTGGTCAAAATGTACCGATATTTGGCGGTTTAGCAGCGGACCAGTCGAAATATCAAAATACATACCAATTTTTTCAAACAGAAGTTTTAAGTGATTCTGTACCAATTCTGCTTTTTTGCGGCAAAATATTGTTTTCTCATGGTGTTGCAAGTGGTTGGCATCCCATCGGCCAAATTAGCAAAGTTACCAAAGTAGATAAAAACATTCTCTATGAAATAGATGGTAAGCCAGCTTTAGATTTTTATCATCATTATCTAGGTTTGCTTCCTCCTTCAATGGAATATCCCCTAGCAGTGTTTGAGCAAGATACAGACAAATTTTATATCAGGGCGCCCATTACTTACAATCCAGAATCAGGTAGTATCACCTTTTTTGCGGATATTCCTGACCAAGCACTGATTCAAATTTCCGAAGCAGGCTATGAAGATATTCTTGCAGCTTCTAAAGCATCATTCATGAATGCCCTAAATAATTATCCAGGTAAAGAACCAAGTGCTGTTTTGTTTTTTTCATGTGTAGCTCGTCGGCAAATACTTGGTACGAGGGCACAAGAAGAGTACCAGAATACAAAACTTTGCCTCAATAACTCTTTACCTACCTGTGGATTTTATTCTAATGGAGAAATTGCTCCTATAGATATAATGAGTCAAACGCAATTTCACAACGAAACTTTTGTAACTTTGATTTTGGGAGTTCATTAAAAACTGATGGGAAGTTTTGATTGTGAAAAAGAAATTCAACAACTCAAAAAAACAAATAGAATTCTCCAAAAACAATTGGAACGGTCTGAGAAAGACCGAATGAAACTAGAAGAGATAAATAAAAAAAAAGAATCTCTGTTGAAGAAAGTAATTAATGAATTAAAAGAGTATCAGAGCGAATTAGAGGAAAGAAGTCAGGAACTAGAAACTATGCTTCTTAATCTTCAGATAATGGAAAATAAGATGTCTACTTTGGGAAGTCTTGTTGCAGATGTAGCTCACGAAATTAATAACCCAATTGCTTTTATAGCGGGTAATGTGGCTCCGGCTCAAGAGTATATTTATAACCTATTAGATCTGCTAGATGTCTATCAGCAAACTTATCCCAAAGCATCTCAGCAAATTCAAGAAAAAAGTGAATTAATTGACATTGTATATGTGCGTGAGGATTTGCCTAAACTCATTTCTTCAATCAAAGAAGGCACAGATCGAATTTCCAATCTCAGTAAGAGCTTGCGAACTTTCTCTAGAGCAGATACAGAACAAAAAGTTCTATTTAACGTTCATGAAGGCATTAACAGTACTCTCGTTATTCTCAAACACCGTCTGCAAGGGAATAAGATTCGTCCCGCTATTCAAGTAATTCAAGATTACGGTGAAGTTTCGTTAGTACAATGCTTTCCCGGACAACTAAATCAGGTATTTATGAATTTATTGGCAAATGCTATTGATGCTTTAGAAGAGTCTAATTATGGGTTGAGTTTTGATCAAATTAAGGCGAATCCCAATCAAATTACAATTCATACTACCCTCACTGAAGATAAAAATCACGTATTGATTCGGATTCAAGATAATGGAGTAGGAATATCGCCTCAAGTAAAAGAAAAAATTTTTAACCATTTATTTACAACTAAAGCAGTGGGTAAAGGAACAGGATTAGGATTATCAATTACCCATCAAATAATTGTCCAAAAACATAAAGGAACTTTGAAAGTAAATTCCGTGCTGGGAGAAGGTTCAGAATTTATAATCACTATTCCAATTTATTAAAATAGCGAAATAGAATAATTTCAGAATATATTATTTAATTACAAAAAAATAACAATTGATGAAGCATTAAATTCCTCAAGAAAGAGATTACAGAAATTTTATTTTGCATAGCAGAGTGTTGGCTTCTATGAAACTGCTGTAATTTACACAACTTAAAACTGCTATCAGCAGTTAGTTTACAGGCGTTTTTGGGAACTCTAAAACTGTAGTTCTAAAGTTGTGTCCTGAAAGTTCATGACAAATTCCCTTAATCATTCAATAAGTAGCCTGAATCTCCCATTAGAACGGGATATATTTTTACGTACATTAATCAGAGAATTATCTGGTACATTGCAGGATGTAGTTGGCTTAGAAGAAGCTTCTGGATTTATTAGCGTAGTTGGTGAAAGGATGGGTAGGCAGATTAACCAAGATTACAAATCTGCCTTAGAGGTGTCAAATCTTTCCCGAAAGCAAGTAGCTGATGTCTTAGTTGATTTAAAAAAACGAATTCAAGGCGATTTTTACGTTATTGAACAGGATGATGAAAAAATTGTTTTTGGCAACCACGTTTGCCCATTTGGAGAAAAAGTTCTTAATCGCCCTGCTATGTGTATGATGACTTCAAACGTCTTTGGAACGATCGCAGCTAATAATCTAGGGTATGCAAAAGTACAATTGCAAGATACCATAGCACAGGGCGCTTCTGGATGCAGAGTTATTGTTTATTTAAAACTTACTCAAGAAGCAGAAGATGTAGAAGGTAGAGAATACTTTAGAGGACTAGAATCTGTCTAAACTCTTCGGCATTAAACTAATCCCAGCATACTACCTCTGGTATAGATCGGTAAAGTATGGTCCAACTTGAAATTGCAAGCCTCATGACTCCTGAACAATTTCTTGAACTTGCCAGAGTTTTACCAGAACCTTTACTTCTGGTGACTAATGAGGGTCAAATATTAGCAACTAATCAACCAGTCACAGATATCCTGAAATTACGCCGTCAGGAACTGCAAGGAAAAATGCTCTTTGATTTGGTAACTGAGTCTAGCGATGATATTAAAAAGTACCTGGAAGCTTGTTCTACTAGCAGAGCAATGATTTTAGGTTCTTTAAATTTACGTACAAATGATGGGCAAACATTAATATTTCGCACTCAAGGAGCAGTTATTCAACCTTGGTCTCCTGAATCTTCAGCTTTAATTCTTTTGCGCTTAGAAAATAGAAATATAGCCAGTAATAATTTCGTTCTTCTAAACCAAAAAATTGATGAGTTAGCAAAAGAAGTTCAAAAACGTAAACAGGCGGAGTTAGAACTCCAGAAAGCAAATGAGGAACTAGAAATTCGGGTTCAGGAACGTACAACTACTTTACAAGAAACATTAAACGAACTACAACTTACCCAAACTCAGCTTATCCAAGCTGAAAAAATGTCTAGTTTAGGTCAGATGGTCGCTGGTATTGCCCATGAAGTTAATAACCCTGTTAGTTTTATTTATGGTAACCTTCACCATGCCCATAAATACACTCAAGATTTACTTAAGTTGGTAGAAATTTATCAACAAATTTGTCCCAATCCTCCTCTAGAAATTAAAACGCAAATAGAAGAAATAGATTTGGATTTTTTGATTCAAGACATAACTCAACTCTTCCAATCTATGACAGTAGGTACACAACGTATTCAAGAAATTGTTAAATCATTGCGAAATTTTTCAAGACTTGATGAAGCCGAACTTAAGCAAGTCGATATTCATGAAGGAATTGATAGTACTTTAATGATTTTGGATCATCGGCTGCAAGCGAAGCATGAGTGTCCAGAAATCAAAGTCATTAAAAAATATGGCCAACTACCCAATGTAACTTGCTACCCCGGTCAACTCAATCAAGTATTTATGAATATCCTGGCTAATGCGATCGATGCTTTGGAAAAGTCGGCACTCACTGGTAGGTGGTCAGCAGTCAATTCACAAACAACTGACAATCCCCAAATTCAAATTACAACTGAACTAATAGATAAAACATCTATTGCGGTTACTATTGGTGATAATGGTTTGGGAATTGATGAACAAGTTCGCTCAAAGCTGTTTGACCCGTTTTTCACTACTAAAGCTGTGGGTAAAGGTACAGGCTTAGGCTTATCTATAAGCTATCAAATTATAGTCGAAAAACATGGCGGACAACTTAACTGTTTTTCTACTCCAGGAAAAGGTGCAGAATTTGTAATTAAGATACCTGTTAACTTTTAGTATTTTAGATTTTGCGAAAAAACGGAGCGCCCGCTTGCTAATTAGCAAACAGGCGCTTCTTGAATAGCACAAAATTTTATTGAGATTTAGATAGTTAAATTTTAGCAGTCGAATCAACTGAGGGTTGAGACTGACTTACCGAATCTAACTTTGGCACAACTCGTAGATTTTGTGCTTGTACGGTGCTATTGACTGTTGCTTGCAAAATTGCAGTATGGGAGATGGAATGGTTAGCCAATGTAAATAGTGGATTTGACAAAATCCCTGCGATGGAAGTGGCGATTAAAGTTACCACCAAGCCGACTTGCAAAGGTCTAAATCCAGGCAAATTCCAACGTATTGGGGGATAGTTCTTCACTGCGTCGGACATTTCATGGGGTTCTTTGACTACCATCATCTTGACTACGCGAATGTAGTAGTAGATGGAGATGACGCTAGTAACTAAGCCCAGCAAGACTAACCCATAAAGACCTGCTTGCCAACCAGCCCAAAACAAGTAAATCTTGCCAAAAAACCCAGCTAATGGTGGAATACCGCCCAGGGAAAGCAGAGAGATACTCAACCCCAGTGTTAGGAGTGGGTCTTTTTGATATAGTCCGGAATATTCGGCAATCTGGTCGGTTCCTGTCCGCAAGGAGAACAGAATAATGCAGGTGAAGCCGCACAGGTTCATGAACAGGTAGACCAGGAGGTAAAATATCATACTGGCGTACCCTGCCTGTGTGCTAGCAATTAAGCCAATCATCACAAAGCCAGCTTGGGCAATGGATGAATAAGCTAGCATCCGTTTCATGCTGGTTTGGGCTAGGGCGACTACGTTACCCAAGATCATACTGAGAACGGCCAGAGCAGTGAAAACAAACTTCCACTCCTCAGCAACAAGGGGGAAGGCTGTTGTCAGTAAGCGGATAGCTAGAGCAAATCCAGCTGCTTTGGAACCCACAGATAAAAAGGCGATGACCGGGGTGGGAGCGCCTTCGTAAACGTCTGGTGTCCACTGGTGGAAGGGTGCGGCGGAGATTTTAAAGCCAATACCTGCGATCGCAAAAACCAGAGCAATCACTAAACCTAAAGATTGACCAGCCTTAGCTGTGGCAATGCCATTGGCGATCGCGCTTAGTTCAGTTTGTCCACCTGATAATCCATACAGCAATGATACTCCGTACAAAAATACTGCTGTACTGGAAGCTCCAATTAACAGGTATTTCAGCGCCGCTTCGTTAGAACGGGGATCGCGCTTGGTATAACCTGTTAGCAAGTAAGAGGAGATACTCAGGGTTTCTAGTGAGATGAAAATCATGACTAGCTCACTAGCCCCGGATAAAAACATCCCTCCAAGGGTAGCAGTCAGCAAAATAGCGATGAATTCTGCTAAAGCGGTGCCACTCTGCTCAATGTAGCGAATTGACATCAGTATAGTAAAAGCGGCAGACAACGCTACGATACCGCGAAAGACGATACTAAGGTTGTCACTGTTAAAGCCGCCGCTAAAAGAGACGGGATTGGAAGCGTCCCATTGAAAATACAGGGCGACAATCGAAGCCAGTAAACCTGCGATCGCTAGATATCCAACCCAGCGCGAGGATGTACGCCCCAAAATCAAATCAACGATCAAAACCCCCAAGAGGGTGAGAATCACAATCCCCTCTGGTAATATTGTTCCAGCATTTAACTGGGATGCAAGATTAGCAAAATCCATGAGATGTATAGGTTTTGGCGATTAGACATTAAGGCTAACTTTGTTCATTCTATCTATTGTTCTTTACCAAAGTTGCATTAAAGTTTCTGTCTTAAGCTAAAATTCGCTCTTGGGTGCAAGCAGATCCAAAAATCAGTAGTAGCTTGTGATCGCGCTGGAATACTATGACTACCATCAGATTAAATTATGTTGAAGTGTAGGATTGGCTTTTTGGCAATCAATATTCATATCTAAAGTAAATAAGCAGCTCAGCTATTTCCTGAACTGCTTATATAAGATTTTGCAAATTCAGTTATCTACTAAACTGCTAAGTAGGGGATAGTTTTTGCTTGGCGATCGCTAATAATGCTTCTGCCTTCGTGAATCGTCTCAGAACTTAATAGTCTCGTGAGTATCCACTATTATTTTTTTGCCAACTACCACCACCGCCAGACCGAGTTGCTTTCTCCTCTTTTGGTCTAGCTTTATTAACTTTCATTACACGACCCATCCATTCGGCACCATCCAAAGCCTGAATAGCAGCATCTTCTGCGGCTGATGATTCCATTTCGACAAAACCAAAGCCTCGAGCACGTCCTGTTTCCCTGTCTGTGGGTAATTGAACGCGTTTTACTGCGCCGTACTCGGAAAATACCTTAGTAAGGTCGTCTTGCGTGACGCTGTAGGATAGGTTCCCTACGTAGATTGACATGAAACTCTCCAGAATCCATTGATGCAGAGATGTTCATCCGGAGAGCCGCTTGCAATTATTACTAACAACAAGATTCGTATCGCCGAACTTAACTTCTCCAAAATTATCCTACCATAACTTTCGATCTGGACAAGCCTGAATTCGTGCATTTGTCGTCATGTATGGTAAAATGCATCATTTTTGTCTATAGTTACTATTCATATTTTTTAGCGTACTGTTCATTTCTCAAATCAGGTTTGCACACCTGTGTTATTTTTGACCGTATTTGTTGACTTGATTGTTGCCGTCGGCGTGGGAGTGTTCATTGCTAATATCTTAACTATCGATCGCCTGTCGGAATTACAATCTCAGGAAGTGAAGACAATTAGCGATACTGATGATGCAATTGCTATTTTACCTGAGCGGACCGATGATCTTTGGGGTATCGAAAGCGATCGCACGTGAACATTCAGCAATGGCAGACTCTGATGTGTTGATTGTGGATTTGAGCGATGTCCCAATGTTGGGCGTAACTGCTTCTTTGGCAATTGAAAACGCCATCAAGGATGCTAGTGAACAAAGTCGTCATGTGTTAATTGTTGGTGCTGTTGGCAAAGTCAAACGGCGCTTAGAAAAGTTTGATATTTCTAGGTTTGTACCAGAGCATCATATGTGTGTGCGCTGATGGTAAAAGAGGTTGACCCGATAGTGAGAATGTTTGGAGTTGGTACTGCGCTTCTGGGAGTTTTCTATGCAGTCTTTGAAAAAGATACCAAGCGGATGCTGGCGTTTCACACAGTTTCGCAGTTAGGTTTTATCCTCGCCGCCCCCGTCGTCGGTGGTTTTTATGCACTAACGCACGGACTGGTCAAATCGGCGCTCTTTTTAATCGCTGGAGCTTTACCGAGTCGAAACTTTAAGGAACTGCAACATCAAGCAATCGCAACCCCAATCTGGATTGCCCTGGTTATAGCCAGCTTCTCGATCTCTGGCTTTCCCTTGTTGTCAGGCTTTGGAGCGAAAGTGTTGACAACAAAGAATCTACTGCCTTGGCAAGCGATCGCGATGAATGTTGCAGCCCTGGGAACAGCAATATCGTTAGTTCTTCTTCCCCTGCTCCCCCTGCCCCATTACCCAATTGGGGTATTTTGAAAACTGTAGTCGCCAATTATGCGTTAGATAAGTTAAAGATTGAAATAGCTGGAAATTCACATCCAGCCTTCGCCTCTCCTATACTCTGGGAAGGACTGCGCCCTAACTTAGGGCGGATTTTCTCCCAAGCAGGCAGTTTGTGTGAGGATTAAATCACCGCCCTAAGCGTGACGTTTTATCTTGACAATTTGCAAAAATTACCTCAATTTGACTGTTTAGCTTAGCAGCTATTCTTTTTTTTGAAATTTCCATGTCAACTCTCGTCATCGTCGAATCTCCAACCAAAGCTCGTACCATTCGCAACTACTTGCCATCAGGCTATAAGGTAGAGGCGTCTATGGGTCATGTGCGTGACTTACCGCAGTCGGCTAGTGAAATTCCCGCGGCCGTCAAAGGGGAAAAATGGGCACAGCTAGGGGTAAATGTGGACGCCGACTTTGAACCGGTATATGTTGTCCCGAAAGACAAAAAGAAAATTGTCACTCAGCTCAAAGATGCGCTCAAGGATGTAGATGAACTGATTCTGGCAACGGACGAAGACCGGGAAGGTGAAAGCATTAGTTGGCATTTATACCAATTGCTGAAGCCAAAAGTCCCAACTAAGCGGATGGTGTTTCACGAAATTACCCAAGATGCTATCAAAAAAGCGCTGAAGAACTGCCGCAATATCGATGAGCAGTTGGTTCGCGCCCAAGAAACGCGGCGGATTTTAGATCGATTGGTGGGTTATACTTTGTCTCCCCTGCTATGGAAAAAAATCGCCTGGGGATTATCTGCTGGGCGGGTGCAGTCTGTAGCGGTGCGACTTTTGGTCAACAAGGAACGCCAGCGTCGCGCTTTCCATGAAGGTACCTACTGGGATTTGAAGGCTAGTTTAGAAAAAGACAAAACCCCCTTTGCTGCCCAGTTAGTGACCCTGGGAGGAACAAAAATAGCGAATGGCGGCGATTTTGACCCTACAACCGGGCAAATTGTCGCAGGTCGTAATGTCTTGTTGCTCAACGAAGACCAAGCGGTAGCCCTCAAGGAACGCCTGACTGGAAAAACTTGGAGTGTCGCTGACATCGAAGAACGTCCAGTGACCCGCAAACCCGCGCCACCCTTTACTACCTCGACGCTGCAACAAGAATCTAACCGGAAACTGCGCCTCTCAGCCCGCGATACGATGCGAATTGCCCAGAATTTGTACGAACAGGGGTATATTACCTATATGCGGACAGATTCGGTGCATTTGTCAGATCAGGCGATCGCAGCTGCTAGAAGTTGTGTAGAAAAACTCTACGGTCAACAATATCTCAGCCCCCAGCCCCGGCAATACACCACCAAATCCAAAGGCGCACAAGAAGCCCACGAAGCAATTCGTCCAGCAGGTAGCACTTTCCGCACTCCCCAAGAAACTGGTTTGGGTGGTCGAGAACTTGCTGTCTACGATTTAATTTGGAAACGTACCGTCGCCTGCCAAATGGCTGATTCTCGGCAAACCCAAATTACTGTCCAGTTGCAAGTCGAAGACGCTGGTTTCCGTTCTTCTGGCAAGCGCATTGAATTTCCGGGATATTTACGCGCTTACGTTGAAGGTTCAGATGACCCAGAAGCAGCGCTGGAAGACCAAGAAGTAATTTTACCTAGTCTGAAAGTAGGCGATCGCCCCAATTGTACCGAACTAGAAGCAGTTGGTCACGAAACCCAACCCCCAGCTAGGTATACCGAAGCGACTCTAGTGAAAACCTTAGAAAGCGAAGGTATCGGTCGTCCCAGTACCTACGCCAGCATCATTGGCACCATCATCGACAAGGGTTATGCCCAGTTGGTGAATAATGCTCTCATACCCACCTTCACTGCTTTCGCTGTCACAGACTTGTTGGAAAAACATTTCCCGGATATTGTCGATCCCAGCTTTACCTCAAAAATGGAGCAAACCCTCGACGACATCGCCACAGGTGAAGCTAAATGGCTACCTTACCTCCAGCAATTCTATTTGGGAGACAAAGGTCTGGAAACCTTAGTCAAGGAACAGGAAAGCCAAATTGATGCCACCAAAGCCAGAACTGTAGAACTGGAAAATTTGGAAGCCAAAGTCCGCATTGGTAAATATGGCCCTTACATTGAAGTTGAAAATGGTAACGGTGTTGTCACTGCCTCAATTCCCAAAGATTTGACACCAGCCGACCTCGACCCCAAACAGGTAGAAGTATTACTGCGGCAAAAAACCACAGGCCCTGACCAGGTAGGACGGCATCCTGAAACTGGCGAACCAATTTATGTGAAAATTGGCGCTTATGGGCCTTACGTCCAATTAGGTGATAAGTCCGAGGAAAACCCCAAACCGAAACAAGCCTCTCTACCCAAGGGCGTCACCCCAGAAAACGTTACTCTGGAAATGGCTGTTGGTCTGTTAGCGCTACCCCGGACATTAGGAACTCATCCAGTCACTGGCAGCAAAATCCAAGCGAGTTTGGGACGCTTTGGTCCTTATGTTGTTCATGACCAGGGTAAGGAGGGAAAAGATTACCGCTCCCTAAAAGCTGCTGATAATATATTGACAATTAGCCTAGAACGTGCTTTAGAATTGTTGTCCGAGCCAAAAAAGGGACGCAGTTCCACCAACAGCAAGTCCAAGGCAGCCTTACGAGAATTGGGTACTCATCCAGAAGACGACGAACCAATCAACATCTACGATGGTCCGTATGGGCCTTATATCAAGCATGGCAAAACTAATGTCGGTATCCCAGAAGGTCAATCGGTAGAAGATATGACGCTAGCTACGGCCTTGGAATTGTTGGCAGCTAAAGCCTCAACAGCAAAATCAACTCGTAAAACCAGTAAATCAACAAGTTCCAAATCTAAGTCAACTGCATCTAAGTCAACTGCCAAGTCATCAACGACAGCTACCAAGAAAAAGGGCACAGAAGGCTAAGAATTTTGGATTTTGGATTTTAGATTTTAGGGAACTCGAAAAAATAAATTATCCAATTTCTGGAATTTTTCTCTCCCTGTTCCCTGCTCCCCTGCCCTAAACGCGATGAATATTTTTTTATTTGGAAGTACCTTAGATCGTCTACCAAGGCAACTTTGCTCGCGTTCAAAATTCCCCTTGTCCCCTTGTCCTTGCGTCTTTTGTCAGTCTCAAACTGGCAGATTTTAGCTTAATAAACTACCAGATCCCCTTGACTCTTGACCCTTGATACCCATCCTTGGTACGATGCAGTTCTGTAGGTTGCAAGTGTGATACTCTAAAAAGTATGGGAAAACACAACCCCAAATTTTAGAAGTAGCTGATGTCCCCAATACGGGATTGTGTATTGGCTCAGTTAAAAGCTAGAGGTGCAAAAATACGCAATTCACTGCGTACTTGTTAATCAAAATTGAGGTAGTATCTCAGGAGCGGTCAGTTCATGGACTATATAGAAAAGGTGCTAGAAAAGCTTAAGGAATTAGCACGTAAGCTAATTGAGAGCCTTTTAGGGCCAGAGGCTGAGCCGGAACCGGAACTGATTCCGATTCCTGTGAACGATCGCTCACGCCGTCGCTAGTAGCCCCGAAAGTGCTAAACTCGACCTTAGAACCCTTAAGTATTCTGGCACTGCATGGGCCAAACTTAAATTTGCTAGGGCAGCGAGAACCTGGAATTTATGGTTCTTTGACATTAGCAGAAATTAACCGCCTGTTAGAAGACGAAGGATTAAAATTACAGGCGAAAGTTTTTCCCTTGCAGTCAAATCATGAAGGAATTTTGGTTGATGCTATTCATGGAGCATTGGGGCAACATCAAGGAATTTTGATTAACGCAGGGGCATATACCCACACAAGTGTGGCATTGCGAGATGCCATCGCCGCCGTCAATTTGCCTACAGTAGAAGTACACCTGAGTAATATTTACCGTCGGGAAGATTTCCGCCATCATTCCTACATCGCCCCAGTAGCCATTGGCCAAATCAGCGGTTTTGGCTCTCAAAGTTATTTGTTGGGCTTACAAGCATTAGTAAATTATTTAAGAGTTAGGAGTTAGGAATTAGGAGTTAAGAATTGATAGTAAAGTCAGGAATTAGAAATTCTTATAATTAACTCCTCACTCTTCACTTTTAACTTTTCACTCCATAATTCATGCGTTACTCTCTTATAAGTCGGTTTAGAGGTACTTTATTCGGAGCATTCCTGGGGGGAAGTTTAACCTCTGGTGGTAGAATACAGCCTCAGAAGTACCCCGATTTTGGCAGAATGGCAATTCTGGGTACTGAGAGTTTAATTAGCTTGGGTAGATTAGATTTAGATGATTGGATAGGGCGTCAGCAACAAGCTTCTCTAGATTTAGCTCCAACAGACATAATTATTGCCACACTACCAGTGGCACTTTTTTTTCACGAAAATCCAATTAAGCTACGACGAAACTTGCTGCATGTGCTAAAAATCTGGGATGATGACCCAGTAGTAAGGGATGGAACACTAGCAGTAGGGTATGCGATCGCTCTAGCCTTGACTGAAAAACTCGACCCCTTAACCCTGATTCCCCAAACAATTTCCTTCCTCGAAGAAACGCCGACATCAATACCAAAAAAATTATTAAGAATTCAGAATTTATTAGAACAAGGGGCTGGATTAGAAAGAGTACAAGCCGAGTTTGCTGGCAAAGAAAAACTCACTAACAGTATTGCGATCGCATTTTACTGTTTTATGAGTACATTAGAAGACTTTCGCCTGGCAGTTTTGCGGGCTAGTCACAACGGTGATTCCAAAGTGCAAGATGCTACTGGTTTAATGGCACACTCTACAGGTGCAATTACAGCTGCTTTATCAGGCGCATATAATACTACAGTAGGAATTCCTCTAAATTGGCGAATTTTGCTTCTACAAAAGAATTCTCCAGCATCGGAACTGACAAGCTTTGACGAAATGTTAGAATTGGCTGATGCACTTGTGGCTGTGTGGTCAGGATTGTATAATAACGTTCGCCAAGATCCAAAGGAGTTAACAGAGGATGAATTTGCCATATCTAGGGTAGCTTTGCTTTCAGTTTATGCAGCTCCTCGTGTTATTCGGTTACGTTAATGCTATTGTCAGCAAATAACAGTGCGGATGCCAAACTTGCAAGATTGAAAGTATCCTATACTAATGTTTTTCAGCAAACCCTCGACTTGATTCTGTAGCTAACTTCCGCAACCGTAGTTGCAGTAGCCGCAGATTGGAATTTCCTGATGATTGTTTTGTTTAGAGCTAAGCTAATGAACATTCAAGTTGCATATAACCAGCTTTGAAGCCGCTTACTTTATGTTCGGTTGAAGACTTATTATTAGGGCTGATGCTTTGACGTTCAGAGACTTTATTGACACTCTCCTGCCTAAAGGCGAGGATATTCTTAGTTCAAAGGCATTACCTAACCCAGAGGTGGTTTTCTGCTCAAGCTTTAAAGCCTCGGCTCCGCTCGGCTTTAAAGCTTGAGCGAAGCCGAAGGGTTGACTTACAGTATGCCCTACCGTGGTTGCATTGCTGCAAAAAACTTTAGAGTTAAATGCTGGTCGTCTAACCCCTTGTTCGCGCAGCGTTCCCAAAGGGTAGATTTTAACCATTCTGGAAAAATCAATGATCATTAACTTATCAAAGTCAGCAATTGCAGGCAGAGATAATGAAAACGACTGAGCCATTTTTGCAATTCTTGACCCAGCAATTGTTTTACTGGCGGCGATGGTACAGATTACTACGCCGTAAGGGAAAGCTACTTAAAAACACAAGCTATAGAACGAAACTTATAAGAGCTATCCTCAAAAATCTAATCTTGTTTTTCTCAAAAACCAATGACAAAAGCGAACGCCAAAAACAAGAAAGAGCGCTAAAGTCAATGGAAAAATCAGCCAAAACTCAGAGTAGTATTTATACAGTTAGTTGCAACTGGGTACATGGAAAGCGTTGCTTTGTTATTTTAGCGATCGCTGTAGTCTCCCTTACAGGCATAACTGGTAATAAATTATACAACCAAACTCAAATCCAAATAGGCAATCCCGCACCACAGACAATTAGAGCGCCTTATACAGATAGCATTGAAGATAAGAAAAAAACAGATGCTGAGCGCAGAGCCGCCAGTAAAGGTTTTATAGCAGTGTTGATGATTGATGCACGAATCAATCAACAAATCAATGAAAATTTACAACAACTTCTGGATGATGGTAATGAAATTCGTGCCATTGCAGGAGCGTTTCCTTTTTTTGATACCACAGCTTTATCTAGATCTAGCCAGCGTTACCTCCGTTCTTGCTCTGACCCAGAATGGCAAACAGTGGTAGTGGCTCTAGAAAATCATCGAAACCAGCACCAAAAAACAATAGGACGAACCGCCGTTTCATTTCGTCCATTATCCATAGCTGCACCTAATCAAGTACCACCCAAATATAATTCTGAGAATACCGACGTAGGGTCAGATGAGACAAAGCTTGTTGATTTTTCTCAAAACATTGACTTTACTCAAGCAATCAAAGAACTAGAAGCTTACCAACTGACAAATTCTGAGAAAAGCTTTTCCTCACTAATTGCTCAGATTTCCCAAGCACGCCAAAAATACAACCAAGCTACTGCCAAACTTTTACAGTTGGAGAGTGTTAGCCCAGAAACAATATATGAGGAATCTCTCCTCTTAGACTTGTCAGATCTGGAGTGGGAAAATACACAAATGGGAATCCATCAGAGTGCAGAGCGGATTCTCACTCAAGGTATACCCCACGGACTGCCACAAAATATATTACAGGATGCGGTCAGCTTACAAGCCCAGACCTTTGTACCAGAACATGCCGAACCTTTAGCAAGCAAAGTGCTGTTAGCTGTACTTCAGCCAAATCTGCAAAAAGATGAAGAAAAAACCAGAGAAAAAGCTGAAAAAGCTGCCGATGGGGTGTCACCTGTGATGGTGAATGTAAAACATGGTGAGGTGATTGTCAAACAAGGAGAGCAGATTAGTGCATGGGATTTTGAGGTATTGCAGCATTATCACTTGATTCGCCGCCAGATTAAGTGGGTGGAGTTGGTGAAGTTAGGATGCATTATTACTGTCGCCATTGGCATTTTTGTCTGGGTAGAACGACATATTAATTGCCAATTGCGACAACGCGATCGCCTTTTGGTGTTACTGCTGACCCTGAGTGTACCAGGAGTAATCGTTATGGGATTGCCCTACACTACCTGGAGTGCCCTTGGTTTATTGTTGGGAAGCTTCTACGGCCACACTTTGGGGTTGACAGTTGTCGGACTGCTGTCGCCAATATTAGCAATCAGCTTGGATATGAGCAAAGCTGCGCTTTTAGCTGGTATAGGCGGAGGAATACTGGGTAGTTGCATCGCCCAAAGATTGCGATCGCGTGAGGAACTGGCGCTATTGGGTGTGGCCATCGCTTTAACTCAAGGCGCTATTTACCTGATTGTCAAAGTCCTAATTGGCCAAGCATTTGGTTCAACTTGGTATATCGTCCTCCGAGAAGCAGGGTTATTTGCTTCATCAGGCTTTGTTTGGAGTGTCGTCGCTTTAGGTTTGAGTCCTTATCTAGAAAGACTTTTTGATTTAGTCACTCCCATCCGCTTAGCAGAGTTGGCTAACCCGAACCGCCCCTTATTAAAAAGACTCGCTACTGAAACTCCCGGAACTTTTCAACATACGCTATTTGTCGCTACCCTTGCCGAAGCTGCTGCCAAACAACTAGGATGCAATGTTGAATTAGTCAGGGCTGGAACGCTTTACCATGATATTGGAAAAATGCATGACCCTCTTGGCTTTATTGAAAATCAAATGGGGGGACCGAATAAACACGATACAGAAATTAAAGATCCTTGGAAAAGTGCAGAAATTATCAAAAAGCACGTAAGTGAAGGGTTGGTGATGGCGCGTAAACACCTCTTACCCACAGCAATTCAAGCGTTCATCCCAGAACATCAGGGAACAATGCTAATTGCTTATTTTTATCACCAAGCCCAGCAAATGGCTCAAGAAGATCCAAGTTTAACGGTAGACGAAGCAGATTTTCGTTACGATGGGCCGATTCCTCAGTCGCGGGAAACAGGAATTGTGATGTTGGCGGATGCTTGCGAAGCAGCGCTGCGATCGCTCGAAGCCTCGGCGAAGCGTCCCGTACCCCTCAAAAACAAGGTACACGGGACATCTGAGGGAGAAGAGAAGCGATCGCACAAAGATGTTTCTAGCGAACAAGCTTTAACAATGCTGAACAACATTTTGCGTGCCAGATGGCAAGACAATCAACTCATAGATTCAGGACTAACACGGGAAGAAATGTCACAAATTGCCCAGATATTTGTGGATGTTTGGCAGCAATTTAATCATAAACGCATTGCTTATCCTAAGTTGAAAGCTAGTACTACTGTGCGGAATTCTTAATACTACTCACAATATTCAATCCCTAATCCTCAGTACGTCGCACAGCAGCCAATATAAAGTTAACTGCTGCTTGGGTATGCTGCTCAATCATTTCTGGACTCAGCAATTGTAAATCAGGTCTAGTATGCTTGATATTTTCGTAAGCGTTGAAGTATAAATTACAAACACCAACAATATGCAGGG
This sequence comes from Nostoc sp. CCY 9925, assembly GCF_963920935.1. Taxonomy (NCBI): domain Bacteria; kingdom Bacillati; phylum Cyanobacteriota; class Cyanophyceae; order Nostocales; family Nostocaceae; genus Nostoc; species Nostoc sp. CCY 9925. The sequence continues at coordinate 222,656 of NZ_CAWUDO010000003.1, forward strand.
TGGTGAGAAATGGATCGAGTTGACGAAAACAACCCTCTGCCATCCCTCGTTCTAAAATCTTGATGAGATACGCAAAATTTTCTTGCCAATTTCCCTGCTTGAAATACTTTCCCTGATTTTGGTTTGCTTCTTGGAACCAAAGCATCCCTCGGTGTGGATGAGCTGCTTCGTAGGCGATCGCTTCCTTAACAAGTAGCTTCAAAGCTTCCTCAGGTGGTAACTGATCGAAATTTAACTGCTCAAACCCTTCGTGCATCTCCACGGCTGGGCGTTGCAGCACGGCTTGATATAGTCCTTCCTTGCTCTGGAAGTAGTAATAAATCATCGCTGTGGTGACCCCTGCACCTTTGGCGATCGCTTCTGTCCGCGCCCCACTCAGTCCATTTCTCGCAAACTCCGCTTCCGCTGCATCGAGAATTTGCTTTTTTGTCGCCTCTGCATCCCGCACTTGGCGAGGTTTTTTATATGAAAGTTTTGATTTTGTTGAACGATCCACAGTACTCCATCAGCTTAACGAAAACATCTTAACTAAAAAATTAATTAGTAGTTGACACAGAAGGTAAACTTTATTAAATTAATGATTGTTAACTAATTTTTTAGTTAACTCATCTTTTGCACAATCTAAACATGCAGTAGTCGAAGTTAGCCGAGCAATGCCCGGTAATATTACTTCGTCCGTTACTAAGCAAACCTTAATTATCCCAATTGACATTCATTCATAGCAATGTAGGACAAGCGATACTAGCTCGTCAATCACAAATTTTAACGTTGGAGATTAATTCCTGACTATTGAGTTCTTTGTTGATAAATAATTTGGCAATATTTTGGAGGAAAAATGCAACCAATTTTACCTGGTGCGCCTTGGTTAATCGCGCATAAATCTACATTAGGACTGAATAAACCTCATAAAATCACTTTCAATGGGCATGATTATGTAATTTGGCAAAACCAAAAAGGTGAAGTGTTTGCCCTTGATAATATCTGTCCCCATATGCAAGCGCCCTTATCATCCGGGTGGGTTTGTCAAGAAAGAGATACTATTACTTGCCCTTTTCATGCACTAGAATTTGATAGAGAAGGCAGACTTTATCAAGGAAACAAACAAGACACTCAGCCAATTACCAAGCCATTAGAGCTAATTATTAGTAACGATTGCATCTGGACATATAGTGGATTTGAGCCTAGATTACCTATCCCAGATTTGCATCAAAGAATTGCAGATGAATACGAATTTATTGGAGTGACTGGCGAAAAAAGTATTCACGGAGAATTTTTGAGTAATCTAATGGTTAATTACGACTACAATCATCAAAATGGTACTCATAAAGAGCTATTTAAAATTACATCTTGTCATGTAAGTAGCTTTGAAGAAAAAGGATACTATGCCACGGTAAAACAAGACTTAACGAGAGCTAAAAACACAGTAGCAGAAATCATCAAAAATCCTGTTTTGGGAATCTTTCCTAAAACCCTAAGTAACACACTCGAATATGCTTTTCCTTCGACTACAGCTTTTTTTGCGAAAACACCTATTGGTAATATTGCTCAAATTCACATTCTCTACCCTGAAACAGAAAAAACAACCAAGACGTTTATTTTGATGTATGGTCAAGTAAATAATCCTTTGATGAAATTGTTCTTTAAAAATTCAGTTTTACAAGCAGGAGCTACAGTAATAGAACAGGATACAAGTGCAGTTGAAAGTTTGTATCCCCGGCAAAAACCAAAAATTAGACTACCAAACGAAGAGATTATGTTCTACGCAGAAAAACTTTACCATAATTGGTAATTTGGTTTTGCAAAATCTATAGCAAAATTCCGAATTGGAAAGTAAAACAGGTTTAATGTCTTGCTTTAATACTTAATGTGGCGATTCTCGTTTCAGTTAGGTACATAGGTAGATTAGCACAACTGTGTTATCCTACGAACATCTGTGTTGGCCTGTGATTAATTATTTTTTTCTACACCTTAGCCATCAGGGAAACACTATATACAAATCATAATAGATTTGTTTTAAGCTTTGACTTTTCACTCCTGAGTGCTGAATTCTTACTAAGTTTCAATAAAAACCCCTGGTAATTAACCAGGGGTAATGCAAGTCAGTACTTTTCGCATGGAATGTATCCTACTTCAATACCATAGCAAGCCTCTAATTGGCAGATCTGCCATTTTGCCAAACAAAAAAGCCCCCAGTGGTAAGCTGAGGGTTAATTTTTTTTGGAATAGCGGTAATCTACAAAGTTATTATTCCCAGGTAAGTAGGCAATCGAACTAAATATATATACAAATAGAAATTTCTATGTATGTAGCTGGGGCCTATCTTAAGCTCAGTTGTTTATCTTTAAATAAGTAAAACTAATCATTGTCATAGGTTCTACAAAAGTTTTAACACTTG